>NZ_JBHXCW010000040.1:0-45424 GCF_042725365.1 Lentzea sp. NPDC060358
CCCGGATCATCGCCGCCGCGAGCGCGGGTGAGGCGGCCGGCCGGCACCCCCTGGCCACCGACCGCGCGCAGCGGGACGACGACCTTGCCCTTGGCGCGGCGGGACTCGACGCGGGCGAACGCGTCGGCCGCGCGGTCGAACGGGTAGGTGCTGTCGATCTTCACACGCAGCACGCCGGTGTCGACCAGAGCCGCGAGCTCGCGCAGGTCGCCGCCGTCGGGGCGCATGGACAGGAACCGGTAGGAGTAGCCGCCCCGGCGGGCGCGCCGCCGCGGCCCGAGGGTGGCGAGCCGCAGCGCCGTCTCCAGCACCGCGGCCCGCCACGGGGCCATCGGGTAGTCGTGCCGGATGGACCCCGGGGTCGGCGTGGCCGACACGGTGACCAGCCGCCCGCCCGGCGCGACGACGTCCGCGAGCGCCGCGACGTCCCCGACCAGGTCCAGGACCTTGTCGAACCGCTCGCCGCCGACGGCGTCCACGTGGTAGTCGATCACCGTGGCGGCACCCAGGTCCCGGAGCAGGGCCTCGCTCGTGGCCGACGCCGTCGTCGTCACGGTGGCCCCGGCGTGTGCGGCGAGCTGGATCGCGACCATGCCGACCGAGCCGGAACCGCCCGTGACGAGCACGCGGTCCTCCGCCCGGACCTCCAGCGCGTCGCGGACCGCCTGCAGCGCGGTCGTCCCCGCCAGCGGAACCGCGGCGGCGGAGACGAAGTCCAGGCTCCGCGGCAGGGGCGCGACCAGGTCCTCCTCGACGACGACTTGGCCCGCGAGCGTTCCGAGCCGCGTCTTGGAGGTGCGGGTGAACACGGCGTCGCCGACGGCGAACGAGCGCACGTCCGAACCGAGCGCGACCACCACGCCGGAGCACTCGTTGCCGGGCACGAGCGGGAACCGGGCGGGGTGGGCGAACCGGAACCGGCCGGACCGCTGGAGGAGGTCGACGGGGTTGAGGCCGACCGCGCGCGTGGCGATGACGACGTCGCGCGGTCCGGGGCGCGGCGCCGGACGGGTGCCGAGGCGGAGCACCTCCGGTCCGCCGTAGCCGGTGAGCTCCCAGGCGAGCACGCCGCGATCCGGTCCGCGGGCGGTCATGCGTCCGGGAGCCAGTTGCCGTGGAAGCCCATCGGGACCCGCCGGGGCAGCTCGACCGACGCGACCGGCTCCAGGTCCCTCGCGTCGAGGACGAGCAGCTCGGACCCGCTCATGTCGTGCCGGGTGACGATGGACATGAGCCAGCCGTCGTCCTCGGTGCGCGCGTTCGCCCGGGGCACGAACTCCGCCTCGCTCGGCTGGCGGCCGGGATCGTGCACGGAGACGGCGCCCGACACGGTGTCGTACTTGACGATCTCCCGTTCGGTCACCGTGTAGAGGAACCGGCTGGGCCGGCCGACGCGGTCGTCGTTGACGGTCGGGAACTCGACCATGCGGTCGTCGAGCCGGTCCTCCGCGACCGCGCCGGTGCCGGGGTCGAGCGTCCAGCGGTGCAGGGTCGTGCCGCCGGTCTCCGCCGCCGGGTTGCTGCTCCTGCTGATCTCGCCCCACATGGTCTTGAACTGCAGCCGTGAGTAGCGCACGGCGTCGAGCACGATCTTGCCGTCCTGCTCGTAGGCGTTGCCGACGTGGAAGACGTAGCACGGCTCGATCTCGAACCACCGCACGTCACCGCCGCCGCGGGGCATCACGCCGAGGCGCGCGCCGTAGTCGTCGTCCCACCGGTACGGCAGTCCCGGCGCCCGTGGATCGCCGTCGAGCACCGCGGGCAGGTCCAGCCACACGACGAAGCTCTCGGTGATCGCGAAGTCGTGCATCATCGTCGGGCCGGGCACCTCGACGTGCCGGGACTCGGCCAGTTCGCCGGCGGCGGTGATCCGGTGGTAGGTCAGGTGCGGCGGTACCCGGCCGTAGCCGAACACGTGCAGGTCGCCGGTGACCGGGTCCTCCTTGGGATGCGCGGTCATCGCGGTCGTCAGCCTCCCGCCGTAGTCCCACGGGCCGACGGTCTCGAGCTCCGGTGTCATCTCGTACGGCAGCCCCGCCTCGACCAGCGCGAAGATCTTGCCGGCGTGCCGGATGACGTGCGTGTTGGCGCTCGCGACCCGCAGGTCGGGGCCGTCCTCGGTCCACCGCGGCTCGCCGGCGAGCTTCGCCGTGCGCACCCACCGGTTGCGGTACCACTCGGCGCGGCCGTCCCGGAGCCGGACGCCGTGGATCATGCCGTCGCCGCCGAAGAAGTGCGCCGCGTCGCGTCCCGGCGGCGGGTTGGGGCCGTTGCGGAAGTACCGGCCGGTCAGCTCGGCCGGGATGCGGCCGCGGACCGCGAGGTCGACGGCGTCGGTCTCGTCCGCCACAGGGGTGAGCAACCCCTGCGTGTACGCACTGCTCATGCTCCACCTTCCAGAAGTGACATGTCAAAACTAGAAGGTCGTGATTCGACATGTCAACGGTGGAGTGTCAGGATGGCCGGCATGAGCCTTCGCCACGCCGTGCTGGGCATGCTGGCCTCGGGCCCCGCCAGCGGGTACGACCTGATGAAGCGCTTCGACCTCTCACTCGGCAAGGTCTGGACGGCCACGCAGAGCCAGGTCTACGGCGAGCTCGCGAAGCTGGCCGCGGACGGCCTCGCCGAGGCCGCGGCGGAGGGCCCGCGCGGCCGCAAGGAGTACGCGATCACCGGGGCGGGCCGCGACGAGCTCCTGCACTGGATGACCGGGGTCGACCCCGAACCGCCCCGCCGCAACGCCATGCTGCTGAGGGTCTTCTTCCTGCACCTCCTGCCGGCCGAGCAGGCGGTCGCCTACCTGCGCAGGCAGGCCGACCTCGCAGCGCAGCGGCACGCCGAGCTGGCCGCGCTCGCGGACCTGGCCGAAGCGGGCGAGGACGGCCAGGAGGCCCGCTTCGGCCGGATCGCGCTCGAGCACGGCCTGCGCCTGCACGCCCTCGGCCAGGAGTGGGCGGCCTGGGCCGAGGACCAGGTCGGGCGGGCGTGACGCGGGCCGGTCAGCCCGCCAGCCGGCGGTAGAGCGCCGCGAACGGCTCCGCCACGGCGTCGATGTGGAAGCGCTCGCGCACGGTCCGTTGCCCGGCCGCCGCGACGTCCGCGGTGGTGGCGCCGAGGCCGACGACGCGGTCCAGGCCCTCGCCGAGCGACCGCGCGGACGACGTGTCGACCAGGAACCCGTTGCGCCCCTCGTCCACGTAGCACGACAGGCCGCCGCGCTGCGGGCCAACGGCGAGCAGCCCGGCCTCCATGGCCTCGAGCACGGCGATGCCGAACTCCTCCTTGGCGCTGCTGCACGCGTAGACGTGCGGTGCGCCGGAGGCGGCGGGACGGGCCGCCAGCTCGTGCTGCAGCCTCCGGATGGCGTCGTTGGACCAGGCGTGCAGCACGGCGAGCCGGCCGCGGGCCGCGGGAGCCGAGCGGGCCAGGGCGAGGACCTCGTCGAGCACCGCCTGCTCGTCCGGCGTGCGGTCCGTGGAGGACCCGCCGATGACCACCAGCGCGGTCCGGTGGTGCAGGCCCGCCTCCAGCCACGCCCGCACCAGCAGCGGCTGCTGCTTCATCGGGTGCAGCCGCCCCACGTTCAGCAGCACGGGCAGGCCCCGCGCCGAGTCGTCGAGGCGGGGCAGGGCCGACGGGGCGAACAGCTCGGGCACCAGTGGCCGCCCGGTCCGCGCCGGGCCCGGGGTGATGCCCTCCTCCAGCGCCAGGACGGTGTCCGGGGTGAGCTGCGGGAAGTGCTCGAGCACCTCGTCCTGCCGGCCACCGATGGTGATCACCTGGTCCGCGCGCCGCACGAGGTGGTCGGCGGCGCGCACGCGGTGCAGGTCGAACCGCATGGCCGTGAGGTCCGCGGCGTCGTCGGGGTGGCGCTCGGCGAGGTGGCGGTGCGGGTCCGGGGTGACGGTGAAGACGAGCTTCGCACCGAGCAGGCGTGCGGCGTCGGCCACGGCGAGCGACCCGTCGTCGGAGTAGCGGACGTGCACGACGTCGGGCGTCAGCCCGCACCGGGGCAGCAGCCTGCTCAGCCACCACGTGATGCCGGCCCGGTGCCGGGCCATCTCCGGCTGGGCGAGCGCCACCGGCGAGTCGACCGGCACGTGCACCGTCCAGTGGTCGTGCTCGGAGGACTTGACGACGGCCACCGCGGTCGGTTCGGGGGCGAGGACGACCGTGACCACCCGGCCGATGTCCTCCCTGCTCACCAACGCGACCGCCAGCGACGACAGGAACACGGTGAGCCCGCCGCTCGCGCCCTCGCCCGGCCGCGCGGTGCCACCGAGGAGCATGGCCTGCGCGACCACCGGCCCCGTCGCGGGAGGAGCCTGGGGGAGCGGCACGTCGTCGTGCAGGAGGTCGAGCATCAGCTTCTCGTAGGGGGAGCTGGGGCAGTCGTCCACCGGCTCGCCCAGCGAGTCGAGGTAGCGCCACAGCGCCGGGCCGCCGGCGGTCCCGCGCGCCTCGTCCGCGTCCAGCGGCGCGAGGCGGTGCAGGGCCGCGAGGTCGAGCAGGTCCGCGACGACCTCGCGGTCCTCAGTGGACAGGGCCGCCCGGCGCAGCTCGGCGGTCGCCGCCCCGGCGCCGTGGTGCCGCACCACCGCCGGTATCTGTTCGCACGTCAGCGAGAACGCCTCGGGGCTCGGGTCCCGCACGAAGGCGCCGATCAGGTTCCGGGGGTCCGCCGGTGTCGTCCCGGCGCTCCTGGTCTCCAGCTCACGCAGTACTTCCGGATGTGTCCGCACATCCTCTTGTTCGAACCGGATCGCCGCTTGGATCGAACAATTTTCGAGCAGTGCCAACGAGGAGGAGACCAGTGTCACGGTTTGCCGTTGTCAGCCCGCCGTTCCACTCGCACGCCCAGCCGATGTCGGTCTTCGCGACGGCGCTGAGCCGAGCGGGAGCGCGGGAGGTGACGTTCGCCTGCGGGCCGGAGTTCGCCGGTCTCGCCCCGGAACTCCCTTTCGCGGCAATGAGAACCACCCGCGACTCGAACAGCGGCATCGCCGAGCGGACCGAGCAGGACGCGCGCTCGGCCCAGCAGCTCACCGACTTCCTCGTTGCCACCCAAGGGGGTGCGGCGGCGGCACTGCTCGCGCAGACGCGCCGGCGCAGGGCGGAACCACTCGCCGATCCCGGCCAGGTGCTGCACCACCTCGCCGCGCTGCACGAACGGCTGCGGCCCGACTGGTACGTCGTCGACCAGATCGACTACGCCACAACGCTTGCGCTGCACGCACTCGACCTGCCGTTCGTGTCCTTTGTGACCGGACACCCGACCTACCTGGTCGCACGGGACAACCAGTTCTTCGGGCTGCCGCAGGCATGGCCGTCGGCGGTGCGCGTGCCACCCGCGGAGCTCGCGGAGCTGGCCGCGGAGGTGCGCCAGACGGATCTCGCCTTCACGGCGTCGTACACCCGGTTCCTGCGCGAGGCCGCGCCCTCACGGCCGGTGCCGCGTCGTGCGTTCGCACTCACCTCTTCCCGTGCCGCGGTGGTGAACTACCCGGACCTGCCCTGGCTGCCGCCGTTGCCGCAGCAGCAGCGGCAGATCTTCCTCGGCCACTGCACGACCCCTGCCGAGCTCGACGACGTCTGGCTCGACCGGGTGCGCGGCCGCCGGGTCCTGCTGGTGGCGCTCGGGACCTTCCTGTCCGCGCGGCACGACGTGCTGCGCAAGGTGGTCGAGGGCGCCCTGCGGATCCCGGACCTGACCGTGGTGGTCGCCGCGGGCGGCCGGGTGGCCGAGCTCGCCGACCTGGCGGAGAACCCGCGGGTGGTGCTGGAGTCCGTCGTCCCGCAACGCGCGCTGCTCCCGCACGTGGCCGCGATGGTGCACCACGGTGGCAACAACTCGTTCACGGAATGCCTCGCGGCGGGGGTGCCCGCCGTCGTCCTGCCGTTCTCCAGCGACCAGTTCGCCATCGCCCACGACGCGGAGCGCTCGGGGGCGGGCGTGTGCCTGGACCCGAACGCGGCCACGCCCGAGGACGTGACGGCCGCGCTGGGATCGGTGCTGCGCGAGGAGAACCCGTTCGCGCAGCTGAGGGACGCGGTGCGGGCCGCGGGACCGGACCGGGGCGCCGAGCAGCTGCTGGCCGCGCTCGATGCGCGCCCGCAGGCCCCGTCCGTGCCGCCGAGGCTCCTCCGCCCGTCATGAGTCCATGGTTGCCCGGCACCCGAGCGCGTGCACGACGAGCCGGTCCGCGATCCCGCCCGGCCGTGGTCAGCGCCGGGTCGTGACCCACTCCGCGAGCGCCGCGAGCGTGGTCTCGACGCTGGCGGCCATGTAGTCGCGCAGCGCGGTCAGGTCGTCACGGGTCTCGCCGAGGACGGGGTCCAGGCGGAGCAGCCGCCACGACTGCTCCGCCACGGTGCCCCGGCCCTGGGCGCGCATCGTCCAGCGCCATTCGACGATGCCGTCGACGACGAAGGCGAACACGGCGCCGGGCTCGGCCGCCACCACCTGGGAGCGGCTCGTCCACTCCTTGTCGCCGCGGCGGTTGCGACCGCTGAACCACGCGCCCGCCTCCGGCCCGTCGCCCTCGTCGTAGGCGACGTCGCTCGCGGTCGGGCTCCACCGCCCGATCGCGGACACGTCGCTCACCAGCCCGTAGACGTCGGCGGGGGTGGCGTCGACCCACGCCTGCCGGGTGAAGGCGAAGCCGGCCGGGTCGAGGGTCTCTTGCACCGTGCTGGTCATGGAAGTCCTTTGGTCGTGGGGGAACAACGCCATTGGACCGGTCGTGCGCGGCGCGCAGCCAACCCCGCCTCTGCGTATCCGCGGCAGGAGCAGGGTGCTCAACGCGTCCGCCGGGTGCGGTCAGCGCGTGCGCTGTGTGCGCGTCGCGCTCGCGGTGCTGGTGTGGCGCGATGGTGGTCCGCCAGGTGTTCGAGGACGCGTGCTCACCGGTCCCGCGGGACGACGCCCACCTCCCAGTCGCCCGTGACGCGCTCGGTGATCACGGTGATCGTGACGCTCTGGCCCTGCGCGAACTGGAGTTCGCCCTTCGCCGCGTTCGGGAAGATCTCCATCGAACTGACCTCGTAGGACCAGCCGCGCAGGTCGATCACCTCGACGCCGTCGACCAGCACCCGGAGCCTGCCGGGCGTGTTCAGCTGGGCCCGCATCCCGCTGCTGCCCGGCCAGGTGACGGGGAACTCCCTGCGGCCGGCGGGGTTCGCCGGGTCGGACCGGAGCTCGACCTCGGGTGCCGGGTACTTCGGCTCGAACGTCTCGAGCGTCTGCGGGCGGGGAGGGAACGGATACTCGTCCACCGGGACCGCCTCGCCGATCCCGACGGCGAACGAGCCGCTCGCGGGCGGCGGGAGCACCGGGAACGGGTCCTCCGGGGTGGGCGAGCCCTGCCTGCCGACCACCGTCAGGACGATGACCGAGGGCTGTCCCAGCACCACGCCGAAGTCCTCCGGTACGGTCGGGTGGCTCGTGGCCCCGCAGCTGCTCTTCCCCGTGTACGGGTGGTCGTTGATCGTCGTGCTGATGACGAGGAGGTCGTCGGAGCCGGTCTCGCACCGGGTGAACACCGAGAGGTCGAGCGACTTCGGCACGAACCGCAGGGTGACCGTCGTGGCCGGCAGGTCCCCCCACGCCTGGCCGACGAGCCTGGTGCCGAGCTGGTACTCCGGCAGGCTGCGCGGCGGCACCGCGGGCCCTGGCAGGGCCTGCGGGCGGGGGAGGGTCGCGTAGACGATGCCGACGAGGGCGAGCACCACGCACGCGGCGCCGGCGACCGCCCGCTTCCTGCGGGTGGACGACACCCGTGCCCGCACCCCCGCCATCCGCGCCTCGTGCGGGGAGTCCGGCAGCTGGGCGCGGTCGCGCAGCACCTCGGTGAGGTCGGTCAGGTTCATCGCCGCACCCCTTCGAACGTGGTGATCGTGCCGTCGAGCCGCAGCTTCGCGAGCGCCTTGCTCGCCTGGCTCTTGACCGTGCCGACGGAGCAGCCGAGCAGCGCGGCGACCTGCGCCTCGGTGAGGTCCTCGTAGAACCGCAGCACCACCACCGTCCGCTGCCGGCGCGGCAGCCTGCCCAGCGCCTGCCACAGCCACTCGCGCTCGTCCACCGCGTCCTGCGGTGCCGCGCCGGGGCGTTCCGGCAGCTCGCCGGTCGGTTCCTCGCCCCGCCACCGGCGCCGCCACCAGGTGGCGTGCACGGTCACGACGATCCGCCGCACGTACGGTTCGGGATCGCCGTCCACGCGGCCCCAGGCCCGCCACGCTTTCGCGAGCGCGGTCTGCAGCAGGTCTTCCGCGTGTCCGGTGTCCCGCGTGAGCAGGAACGCCAGCCGCAAGAGCCGCGGGGACGCCTCCGCCACGAACTCCTCGAACCCCTCAGGTGAGCGCACCACTTCCGGCCCTTCGACTCGGTCCGTCGTCGCTACTACCAGTCGGGCCGAGGGAATGGTTGCCCCGGATCAGATTCTCTTGCGACGCCGGCGCACGGCCGCGACGACTTCCGCCACCCGAGCGTCGAACGCGGCGATCTGCTCGGCCTCGGCGGCACTCGCCGCGAAGGCGTGCCGGTCGCACTGGACGCCCCCGCGCCAGATCCGCTCGATCGCGCGCGTCGCCGTGATGTCCGCCAGCGGGTCGCCGGACACGAGGACCAGGTCGGCGCGCAGCCCGGGCGCGATCCGCCCGCGGTCGGCGAGACCGAACACCCGGGCCGGCACGGACGTGGCGGCGGCGAGGGCCCGCGCCGGACGGAGGCCGCAGCGCACGAGCAGCTCCAGCTCCCGGTGCAGGCTCGCGCCGAACACGGTGCCGGGGTTCGGCGCGTCGGTGCCCGCCAGCAGGGTGACCCCCGCTTCCGCCAGGCGCCGCACGGTGTCCTCGGCCCGCGCGTAGGGCGGCCCGCCGAACTGCGGGACGTCCTCGCTCAGCCGGCGCACCCAGGTGTCCCCGAGCACCCCGGCGAGCCGCGGGTCGGCGGCCACCGCCGCGCCACCGGGTTCGCCGAGGGTGTTCTCGACCGTGGCGAGCGTCGGGCCGACCGCGATCCCGGCCGCGGCGATGCGCGCGATCAGGGCGTCGCCCAGCGGGGCGTCCACGGGGACGTGCGCCACCACGCCGACCCCGGCCGCCACGACCTGCTCGACCCCGGCGACCGAGCTCACGTGACCGACGACGAGCAGGCCGCGGGCGTGCGCGGCGGTGACCAGCGCGGTGACGGTGGCGTCGTCGAGCGCCGGCCACTGCCCGCCGACGCCGGAGACGACCTTCAGGTGGTCGGCGCCCTCCGCGACCCGGTCCGCGACGAACCCGCCGGCCTCGGCGGCGCTGGTCAGCGTCGGGATCGGCGCGTACACCAGGGACGGGTGCCCGCCCGGCGCGGTGGCACCGATGCCCGACGACCGCACGTCGGCGACGTCGTCGCCGGCCGCCCGGCGCCTGGCCGCGGCCACCACGTCCGGCTTGCTGAACATGTCGAGCACGGTCGTGACGCCGAAGGCCAGCGACTGCTCGAGCGCACCGGGCACGAGGTGCACGTGCGTGTCGACCAGGCCGGGCAGCACCGTGCCGCCCCGCGCGTCGACCACCTCGTCGCCCGGCCGCGGCGCGGAGTGCTCGGTGATCACCCCGTCCGCGAACCGGACCGACGTCGCGTCCCGGAGTCCCGCCCCGTCGAACACGCGGGCGTTCACGATCGTCGTCGGCACCGCTGCTCCCGCCCGGCCGCTCAGTGCAGCGCCGCGCTCGCCGCCCGCAGCTCGTCGAGCGCCTTGCGCAGGTACCCGGCGAAGTCCGACTCGGGCGCGCGGTCGCCGTCGGACCACTGCGCGTACCCCCGCTTGAACGCGAGCAGGCCCAGCTCGCTGGCGAGGGCGGCGGTCGGGTCGGGCACGCCGCGCGCGACCAGGGCGGTGGTCATCGCGGCCGCCAGGCTGACGCTCTTGAGCGCGTCGCGCTCCCGCAGCTCGGCGCTCGCGGCGACGGCGGCCTTCAGGCGCGGGGCGAGCTCGCGGCTCATCGGGCCCATCGCGGTCGAGGCGCGGTCCAGGCCGGAGGCGACCGCCTCGAGCGGGCTCGCGCCGTCCGGAGCCTCGGCGATGCCCTCGGCCAGCAGGCGGCACAGCGTCTCCTGGCCCGCCACCAGCAGCTCGCGCTTGTCGGGGAAGTGCCGGAAGAACGTGCTCTTGGTGACCCCGGCGCGTTCGGCGATCTGCGCGACCGTCGTGGCGTCGTACCCCTGCTCGGTGAACAGGTCGACGGCGGCGACGACGAGGCGTTCCCGCGCGCCCGGTTCCCAGCGGCCCATGGGCCCAGCATACGTGACGGGACCTTTGTCCCATCACTCTGGTACGGTCATGGGACAACAGTCCCATCACTTGCGGGAGAGTTCCATGCGCGTCTTCATCACCGGTGGCACCGGCCTCATCGGGTCGGCCGTCGTCGCCGAGTTGCTCGCCCACGGCCACGGCGTCCTCGCGCTGGCCCGGTCCGACGCCTCCGCCCAGGCCGCGGCGGCGGCCGGTGCCGAGGTGGTCAGGGGAGGGCTGGCCGACCTGGACGTGCTGCGCACCGCCGCCGCCCAGGCCGACGGCGTGATCCACCTGGCCTTCGCGAACGACTTCAGCAGCCCGCAGGCCCTGGCCGCCGCCGTCGCCGAGGAAGGCGCCGCCCTCGCGGCCCTGGGCGAGGCGCTCACCGGCACGGACCGCCCGTTCGTCGTCTGCTCGGGCACCCCGGCCGCGCCGGGCCGGGCCGCCACCGAGGACGACCCGATCCCGACCGACGGACCGGTCGGCGGCCGCGGCCGCGCCGTCGGGGGAGTGCTCGCCCTCGCCTCGCGCGGGGTCAGGGCCTCGGCCGTCCGGCTGCCGCGCACCGTCCACAACGAGGGCCACGGCGGGTTCGCCGGGCTGCTCACCGGCATCGCCCGCCAGACCGGTGTCTCCGGCTACGCGGGCGACGGCACGCAGCGCTGGCCCGCCGTGCACGCCCTCGACGCCGCCGTGCTCTTCCGGCTCGCCCTGGAGAAGGCGGAGGCCGGCACCTCCTGGCACGCCGTCGACGACGAGGGCGACCAGGTGCGCGACATCGCGGCCGTGATCGGGCGGCGGCTCGGGCTGCCGGTCGAGCCGGTGCCGGCGCAGACCTACGGGCCGCTCGGCGTCATCTTCGCCGCCGACCAGCCCGCGTCGAGCGCCCGCACCCGCGAGGTGCTGGGCTGGAAGCCGCAGCACCCGTCCCTGCTGGCGGACCTGGAGAACCTCCAGCCCTGACGGGTGCGGCGGGTCCGTGCGAGGGGAGTCGCGGCCGGGAGACCCGGAGGCGACGCGAGCGCATCCGGGCGTCCCGGAGGCGGCGCGCGTGTATCCGGATGTCCCGAAGGCGGCGCGGGTGTATCCGGATGTCCCGGAGGCGGCGCGCGTGTATCCGGATGTCCCGAAGGCGGCGCGGGTGTATCCGGATGCCCAGGGAGACGCCGCCGCGGTGCCCTCATGCCGGGCGTGTTCGGGCCTTCTGCGGGGGCCCTCGGTCGCGACTGCCGCGGGCCAGGCTCTGGCTAGGCGCGGGCCGTGATCGGCGGCAACGCCCGGTCGCTGGCGGCGACCTGGGTGATCTTGGCCGTCAGCGGCGCCAGCAGCCGCGAGGTCATGACCTTGTCCGCCACCCGCCGCAGCCGCAGGCCGAGCGCCGTCCGCGGGTAGGCGAAGGGCACCATCCAGCCCGGGAAGTTCTGCACGTCGTCGACGAGGGGCCGGAGCCACTCCTCGTAGGCGGCGAGCGCGGTCTCCGCCTCCGGGCTCGTGGAGAGCTGGGCCGCCAGCACGTAGCCGCTCACCAGCGCGAGGGAGGCGCCCCCTCCGCCCAGCGGCGTGACGCACCACGCGGCGTCGCCGACGAGGCACACCCGCCCGCGGTGCCAGGTGGGCATCCGGATCTGGGTGAGCTGGTCGACGTAGACGTCGGCGGAGCCGTCGAACCCGTCGAGGACGCGGCGGGACTCCCAGCCGGCGTCGGTGAAGCGGTCGCGGAAGTGGCGCAGGGCCTCGGCGCGGCCGAGGTCGCCGAGGTCGCCGGTGCAGGCGAGCATCGCGCGGGTCGTGCCGTGGTTGTCCGGGCGCAGGTGGACCTGCCGCCCGCCGGTCGTGGTGTACCAGCGCCACCGGCGGTCGTCGTCCGCCGTGCGCGGGATCGTGCCGAAGACGATCGCGATGCCGAGGTCGCGGCGGTCCACGAGGCCGCCGAACAGCAGGTCGCGGGTGGACGAACGCACGCCCTCGGCGATCACGAGCAGGTCGGCGCGCAGCGTGCGGCCGGACGCCGTGGTGATCGTGACGTCGGTGTCCTCCGAACCCTCGTCGACCTCGGCGATGGTGTCGCCGTAGACCATCTCGACCCCGCCGGGCAGGTTGTCGAGGATCGTGCGGGCGAAGTCGCCGCGCAGCACCTCGAGCTCGGCGGTCGCGCCGTCCGGCCCGTCGGAGGGCAGCTCCGCGAGCACCCGGCCTGCCGAGTCGACGAACACCGTGCCGGTCTCGGTGGTGTTCTGCGCCCGGACCGCCTCGGTCAGCCCCATCCTCGCGAGCACCTCGCGGGCGGTGCCGCGCACGTCGACGTTCTGCCCGCCGTCGCGGAAGGACTCCGCGCGCTCCAGCACGGTCACCTCCCACCCGGTGCGCCGCAACCAGAACGCGGCCGAGAGCCCGGCGATGCTCGCGCCGGAGACCACCGCGTGCCGTGTCGTCATGTCCCACTCCCCTTGGTAGCTTTGCAGCAAAGCTACTTCGGTGTGAAGGGACGTGCATGACGGACGTCGACCCGCTCTCCGCGGACTGGTCGCCGGCCCAGGTCGAGGTGATGCACCGCCTGCGCGACTGGGTCGTCGGGTTCACGGCGCTCAACCAGCACCTCGCCGCGTGGATGCGGCTGCCGGTCTCCGACGCGAACGCGCTGGGCCAGATCATCTGGGCGGCCGAGGCCGGGGAACCGCTCTCACCGGCCCGGCTGGCCCGGCAGATCGGCATGACCACCGGCGCGACCACGATCCTGCTGAACCGCCTGGAGACCACGGGGCACGTCGTGCGCAGCCGCGAGAGCGCCGACCGCCGCCGCGTCACGCTCCGCCCGGCGCCCGGCTCGCGCGAGCAGGCCCGCCGGTTCCTCGCCCTCGCCGGAGCGGAGGTCGCGGACGTCCTCGGCACCACCCCGCCGGGCGAACTCCGTGCCGTGGCGTCGTTCCTGGCGCGGATCACCGCCGCGACCGCCGAGGCGGACGGGCGGCTCAGCGCGGCGGCCGGCTCGCGAACCCCGTGAGGTGGGCGTAGGCCACGGCGTGGGTGCGGTCGCGCAGGCCGAGCTTGCGCAGGATGCTCGACACGTGCGACTTCACGGTCTCCTCGCCGACGTGCAGGAGCCCGGCGATCTCGGAGTTGGTGTGCGCGCGGGAGAGCAGGAGCAGCACCTCGCTCTCCCGCGCGGTCAGCCGGTCGAGGTCGCTCGGTGCGGCGGGGGCGCTCAGCGTGTCGGCGAACCGGGCGAGGTGCCGCCGCACGATCGACGGGTCGATCAGCACGTCGTCGCGCGCCGCGATGCGCACCGCCGCGATCATCTCCTCCGGCGGCATGGACTTCAGCAGGAACCCGCGCGCTCCGGCGCTCATCGCGCGGTGCACGTACTCGTCGGTGTCGTGCGTGGTCAGCACGACGACCCTGGTGCGGTTGCCGGGCGCGGCCAGGATCGCCGACGCCGCACCGAGACCGTCGCGCCGCGGCATCCGGATGTCGAGCACCGCGACGTCCGGCCGCAGCCGCAGCGCCGCGTCCACGGCCTGGTCCCCGTCGGCGACCTCGGCCACGACCTCGATGTCGTCCTCGGTGTCGAGGATGGCGCGCAGCCCGGAGCGGAAGACCGCGTGGTCGTCCGCGACCAGGACGGTGATGGTCACTGCGGTCCTCCGAGGGGGAACGAGACGGCGGTCCGCCAATTCTCCCCGCCCGGCGGCGCACCGCCCTCGACGACCCCGCCGAACTCGTCGGCACGGGCCCGGATGCCCGCCAGGCCACGGCCCTCGCGGGGCGCCGTCCGAGCGGGGATCCCCGATGCCGCAACCTTTTCCGGCGCGAGCGGGTTGACCGTCTCGATCTCCAGCCCCTCACCGGTGTGGCGCACCGCGACCTCGATCGGCCCGCCGTGTCCGTGGCGCAACGCGTTGGTCAGCATCTCCTGCACGATCCGGAACACCGCGGCGTCGAGTCCCGGCGGCAGGGCGCGCGGCGTCCCGGACACGTCCAGGCGCACCTCCAGTCCCGTCTCCCGCAGGCGTTCCAGCATCGTGCCGATGTCGGCGAGACCGGGGTCGCGCGCCGCCTTCGGCCGCTGGCCCAGCAGGAGGTCGAGCATCTGCCGCAGGTCGTGCAGCGCCGTGCGGCTGGAGTCCTCGACGGACCGCACGGACCTCAGCGCGGATTCGTCGCCGGCGGTGCGGGTGAGTCGCAGCCGGGCCGCGCCGGCGTGCACGCTGATGGCGCTGACGTGGTGGGTGATCACGTCGTGCAGGTCGCGGGCGATGGCGGCGCGGTCCTCGGCGATGGCCGCGTCGACCGCCTCCTTCGCCTCGCGCTCCTCCTGCTCCGCCCGGCGTCTCATCTCGTCGAGGTAGGCGCGGCGGGAGGTGGTGTAGCGGCCGACGAGCCACGAGATCAGCACGGTCTTGGCCGCGGACAGCAGGACGTACCAGTCGAGCGCGTACCCGCGGGTGAGGTGGGCCAGCACCATCCCGCCGATCACCACCAGCAGCGGGACCACTGCCCGGCGGCCGCGCAGCCAGGCGCCGGCCCGGTAGGAGGCCACGAGGACGCCGGTCTCGTTCAGCCGCAACGTGCGCGGCCCGCCGAGCAGCAGCGCCACCAGCGCGTTGAACAGCACAGCGACGATCGCGACCGCGCCCGACCACTTCGTCCGCGACGCGAGTGCCGCGTCGACGGCCACGATCCCCAGCAGCGCCACCACCCACGCGCCGTCGACCGGGAGGTCCTGCACGAGGAACGACAGCACGTCGGCGATCGCGCAGACCACGGCGATGAGGACGGACTGGCGCTGCAGCTTGGTCCTGGCCAGGGACAGCGAGGGGCTGGTGATCACCTGCCGACGATGTCAGGCCGCGCCCGCGGCGGCATCCCTCGCGCGGGGGAGACGGTTCTCCTCGCCGAGGGGAAGATCGCGATCCCGGGAGTTCCTAGGTTTCGGTCATGCCTTCGATCAAGCCTTCCCGCCGGGTGGTGGCCGCCGGTCTCGCCGCAGCCGTGCTGCTCGGCCTGGCCTTCCTGGCCGTCCGCCCGGAGCAGGCTCTCTCCGTGCCCGACGGCGCGCGTGCCGGTTCGCTGACGACCGAGCCGTGCGACTTCGACACCGAGGCCGGCGCCGTCCCCGCCGACTGCGGCACGCTCGTCGTCCCGGAGAACAGGCGCGACCCCGCGTCCGACCTCATCGCGCTGCCGGTCGTCCGGATCCGCACCACCTCGGCCACTCCCGGCGCGCCGGTGTTCCGGCTCGTCGGCGGGCCCGGCACAACGAACCTGGACTTCCCCCAGGCGAGCAGGCTGCGCGACGTCGGCGACGTCGTGCTCGTGGGCTACCGCGGCGCCGACGGGTCGCGCCGCCTCGACTGCCCGGAGGTCGCCTCGGCGATGCGCTCCGCGGACGGCCTCACGGCCGAGAAGACGCTGCCCGCCACCACGAAGGCGTTCGAGCAGTGCGCCAAGCGCCTCACCGACGACGGCATCGACCTCACCGGCTACTCCATCGCCCAGCGGGTCGACGACGTCGAGGCCGCCCGCACCGCACTGGGCTACGGGCGGATCAACCTGTTCAGCACGAGCGCGGCCACCCGGACCGCGATGGTCTACGCGTGGCGCCACCCCGAGTCGCTGAACCGGTCGGTGCTGGTCGGGGTCAACCCGCCCGGCCACCTGTTCTGGGACCCGGCCACCACCGACTCGCAGTTCGGCCAGTACACCGAGCTGTGCAGGGCCGACGAGTCCTGCTCCGCGCGCACCTCCGACCTCGCCGCCTCGATCCGGCAGGGCGCCGCCTCGATCCCCGACGGGTGGGGACCGCTGTCCATCAAGGACACGAACGTCCGCATCCTGAGCCAGTACGCCATGCACAACAACGGCAAGGGGTCCGCCCCCAACAGCGCCCCCACCGTCCTCGACGCCTACCTCAGCGGCGACGCCGGAGCCCTGTGGGCGATGTCCGTCCTCGCCGACATCGCGCTGCCCGACGGCATGGTGTGGGGTGAGGTGGCCTCGTTCACCATGATCGACTCCCCGGTGCTCCAGCGGTACTACGACGCGGGCGGCGACCCCGGCTCCATCCTCGGCAACGCCTCGACCGACTTCCTCTGGGCGGGCTCCGGTCGCGCGGGCGTGTGGCCCGACAGCCCGGACAACGCCGAGTACCGCACCACCCGCCCCACCGACGTCGAGACGCTCGTCGTCAGCGGCGAGGTCGACTTCTCCACCCCGTCGCAGTTCGCCACCGACGAACTGCTCCCGTCGCTCAAGCGCGGCAAGCAGGTCGTGCTCCCCGGTCTCGGCCACTCGGGCGACTTCTGGGAGCACCGCCCGGAGGCGAGCGAGGAGATGCTCACGAAGTTCTACCGGTCGGGCGAGGTCGACAGCTCCGGCTTCGACAACCGCCCGATCGCCTTCGCCGACGTCCCGTTCACCATGTCCGCCATCGCCCGGCTCCTGGTCGGCGGCGCGGTCGGCGGCGCGGTGCTCGGTCTCCTCGTGCTCGGCCTGCTGTTCCGCGCCTCCCGGCGGCGTGACGGCTTCCGCCCGCGGGCGAGCGCCTGGATCCGGTTCGCCACCGCGCTTCCGCTCGGGCTCGGCGGCTGGCTGCTCGGCGTCCTGCTGACCTGGACGGTCGACCCCGGCGACTTCCTCTTCAGCGCCACCGCGATCGTGCCGGGCGTCGGCCTGCTGGTGGGACTCGGCGCCGTGCTGGCGGTAGACCGTCCCGAGTGGACTCCCCGGTGGCGGCGCGCGGCGCTGGTCGTGGTCGGCGCGGCACTGGCGGGCGCGTTCCTCGGCGTCCTCGCGCTGCCCAGCCCGGGAGCGCCGGCCACCGCGGTGCTCGGTGCCGCCGCGGCCGCGAACCTGGCGCTGGTCCTGGGAGTGCGCGCGAACCGGGGGATCGGGCGCGACCCGATCGCGGTACCGCAGGCGGGGTGATCTTCGAAGCGGGCGTCGCGATTCCCGAGAGTCCTTCCCGGCGCTGGGCAGCGTCGTCTTCCTGGTGGTGGACGGGACGCGCGACCGGGACCGCAAGGCGCTGAGGGCCTGATCACCCGCCCCGCACCGCGGGCAGACCCGTGGCCGTGGCCACGAGGAAGCCCCGCAGTGCGGGGCGGAACGGCGGGAACACCGCGGCGATCGCGGGTTCGCGCGCGTACAGCTCGGCCAGTGCCGCGGGCGGGCGGGTGATCGGGTGGAGCCTGCCGACGAACGCCCCGGCGGCGAACACCACGGACGCCCCCTCCTGCCCGCTCAGCTCCGGGCAGGCGCGGACGATCCGCTCGCCCACCCGGCCGTACACGCCGATCGCCCACAGCTTGTAGGTGTGCAGCACCTCGAGCGAGACGTTGTGCTCCAGCACGGTCTCCGCGTGGCTGATCAGGTCGCAGTACAGCGGCCGGTCGCCGAAGGAGTCCGCGAGCACGGTGGCCATCTGCTCGATGCCCGCGGCCGTCTCGAGCCCTTCGGTCACCGCGTCGGCCCACTCGGTGCCCAGGCGCATCGCGAGCTGCAGGTAGATCTCCTCGCGGGTGCCGAAGTAGCGCAGGACGTTCGACTTCACCAGCCCGACGGCGGCGGCGATGTCGCCGAGGCTGACCCGCGTGACGCCGGCGTCGAGGGCCAGGTCGCGGGCGGCGGCGAGGATCGCCTCGCGCCGCTGCTCCTTCTGCTCCGGGTGCCGTGCCCGGCGGAATGACGCGTCCATGTGAGACGGCACCCTACCAACCCGCTTGGTTAAAAGTACGGTGTTCTCTTATGGTGGCGCCACGCCGTCCCGACCCGAGGGGCCGAGATCCGATGAACCCTGCCCCGAGCTCCCTGTCCGCGACCGTCGACGAGTTCGTGGAGGCGTTCAACGTCAACGACCTCGACCGCGTCATGGCGTTCTTCGCCGACGACGCCGAGTACCAGCCGGGCGACGGCGCCACGCACCGCGGCAGGGACGCCATCCGCGCGGAGTTCGCACCCCAGTTCGCCGGCCGCTACGGCGCGATGAGGTTCGACGTGCACGACAAGGTCGTCGACGAACCGGGGCGGCGGGTGGCGATCCGCTGGGCGTGCCGGATCGACGTCTCCCGGCCGCGCGGCGTCTTCCTCCCCCTGCGGCTGATGGGGTTGCTGCGCCACGGCCCGCGCATGGTGTGGCAGGGGATGGACGTCTTCCACTTCGACGCCGGCGGCGCGATCACCGGCAAGTACACCTACGCGCACTTCAAGGTCCCGCCGATGACGCGCGACCGGGAACCGGCGTGGGTGTCCGCCGGCTAGCCGCACCTCCGCGCTGTCGTGCCGGTTCGTCCACGGCCGTCCTCGGCGGTCGATCCGGCAGGGCCGGCTGGTCGGCCACCCGCGGGCCGCTGCGGGCCGCTACCCCGGTGACCCGGAACGGACGGCCGCGCCGGGGTCCGGGGACGAGCAGAAGCTCGACCTGCTGCGCGTCGTCGGGTCGCAGCGGAGGGGCAGCTGCCGGGCCTGACCCGCCCTACGGCTGACGGGGCCCGGCCGTGCGGGCGGAGGCGTGCAGGCACGTCCCGGCCAGCAGGACCAGCGCGCCGCCGAAGACCAGCGTGAACGTGCCCGTCGCGGTGCCGGACACGACGCCCAGCAGGCCCATGAGGTCGACGGCGTGGCGCACCGCGCGGCAGTTGGGCTGCCACTGCTGGGAGGCCGCGGGCTGCGCCGGTCGCGTGGCTGCCGGGGCGGTGCTGAGCATGGTCATGGTGGTCCTTCGGCAGCGGGCGGCAGGGGTGTCTCGCAGCGCGCGGTTACCCACGGGGGACCGGGTTCACACCGGGTTCACCCGGTCGGTGGGTGAGGTCCTCCGTCACAGACCGGCTCGACGAGGAGGCCGCCCGGCACGGCCCGCGCGGCGGCTGGTGCGACGCGCTCACCGGCCCGGTGGTCGCCACGGCGCTGCAGCGCATCCACCGCGCCTCGCAGTGGACTTCCCGCACTCGCGTCGTGCGGTGAGAGACGTTGACCGGCTCCCGCGTGGGCATCGAGGTCCACGCCCTCACGGTATGACCCAGGGAGTTCCGCCGGAAGCCGCACCGCCAGAATGCCCGCACCTGCGGTCATCAGGCCGCATCGGTCCCGTGCTCGCGGACCCAGATCACGATTCGACCCGCAAACGCCTCTCGACATTGAGTCCGCAGGTGCGGCATCTACGATGGCCACCGTGCCGAATCTGCGGATCAGCGAAGCGGCCGCCCTGCTCGGGGTCAGCGACGACACCGTGCGGCGGTGGGTGGAGAACGGGCGCCTGGCGTCGACCACGCTCGACAATGGGCGCAAGGCCATCGACGGCAAGGAGCTCGCGGCGTTCGCGCAGCGGATGACCGACACGGCCGAGCCCGGGATCACCGTCGCCGCGTCCGCGCGCAACCGGATGCGGGGGATCGTCACCCGCGTGCTCAAGGACGGCGTGATGGCGCAGGTCGAGATGCAGGCCGGGCCGTTCCGGATCGTGTCGCTGATGAGCCGCGAGGCCGCCGACGAGCTCGGGCTCGAGGTCGGCAGCGTCGCCGTCGCGTCGATCAAGTCCACCAACGTCGTCGTCGAGATCCCGGAGGCCTGAGCCCATGACCAGAACCCCGTGCGGCGTGGTCGTGGCCGCCGCCCTGCTGCTCGCGGGCTGCGGGTCCGGGGCCCAGGGCTCCAGCGCCCCGGGGGTCACCGGTGACCTGACCGTGTTCGCGGCGGCCTCGCTCACCGAGACCTTCACCCGGCTGGGCGCGGACTTCGAGACCGCGAACCCCGGCACGAAGGTCAGGTTCAACTTCGCCGGCAGCTCCGCGCTCGCGCAGCAGCTCAACCAGGGCGCGCCCGCGGACGTGTTCGCCTCGGCCGCGCCCGCGAACATGAAGCAGGTCACCGACACCAAGGCCGTCACGGACACGCCGGCGACGTTCGCGAAGAACGAGCTCGCGATCGCCGTGCCGAAGGGCAACCCCGGCAAGATCACGGGTCTGGCGGACTTCGCGGTGGCGGACCGGAAGATCGCGCTGTGCGCCGAGCAGGTTCCCTGCGGTGCCGCGGCGAAGAAGGTCTTCGAGGCCGCGAAGGTGACGCCGCGGCCGGACACGCTGGAGCAGGACGTGAAGGCCGTGCTGACCAAGGTCTCGCTCGGCGAGGTCGACGGCGCGCTCGTCTACCGGACCGACGTGAAGGCGGCGGGGGACAGGGTCGAGGGCATCGACTTCGCCGAGGCCGGCCAGGCCGTCAACGACTACCCGATCGCCGCGGTCGCGAAGGCGCCGAACGCGGCGGCGGCCAAGGCGTTCGTCGCGTTCGTGCTCTCCGACCAGGCCAGGTCGGTGCTGACCGCGGCGGGCTTCGGCAGCCCGTGACGCGCCGACTGCGGCGAGGCCGGCTGCCGGTCGTCCTCGCCCTTCCCGCCTTCCTCGGCCTCGCGTTCCTGCTCGTGCCGCTGGCCGGGCTGCTCGTGCGGGCGCCGTGGGGGAGCCTCACCGGGCAGCTCCTGAGCGCCGAGGTCGGCGAGGCGCTGAAGCTCTCGCTGCTCTGCGCGTCGCTCGCCACGGTGCTGTGCCTGCTCCTCGGCATCCCGCTCGCGTGGCTGCTGGCGCGATCCGGTCTGCCGGGCCGGGGGTTCCTCCGCGCCCTGGTGACGGTGCCGCTGGTGCTGCCGCCCGTCGTCGGCGGCGTGGCGCTGCTGCTGGTGCTCGGCCGCAGGGGGCTGATCGGCGAGCACCTGGACGCGTGGTTCGGCATCTCGCTGCCGTTCACCACGGCCGGTGTGGTGGTGGCCGAGGCGTTCGTCGCCATGCCGTTCCTGGTGATCTCGGTCGAGGGGGCGCTGCGCGCGGCCGACCCCCGGTTCGAGGAGGCCGCGGCCACGCTCGGGGCGTCGCGCTGGCTGACGTTCCGCCGGGTGACGCTGCCGTCCGTGCTGCCCGGTGTCGTGGCGGGCGGTGTCCTGTGCTGGGCGCGGGCGCTGGGGGAGTTCGGCGCCACGATCACGTTCGCCGGCAACTTCCCCGGCGAGACGACGACGATGCCGCTCGCCGTCTACCTCGCCCTGGAAACGGATCCGGACGCGGCGATCGTGCTGAGCGTCGTGCTGCTGCTGGTGTCCGTCGGGGTGCTGGCCGGGCTGCGCGACCGGTGGATCAGCGGGCCGGCATGACCCTGACCGCACAGCTGCGCGTCACGCGCGGGACCTTCAGCCTCGACCTCGACCTGACCATCGCGCCGGGCGAGGTCGTCGCCCTGCTCGGCCCGAACGGTGCCGGCAAGTCGACCGCCCTGCGCGCGCTGGCGGGCCTGCTCCCGTTGTCCTCCGGGCACATCGGCACGGGGGAGTCCACCTGGGACGGTCCGGCGGCCTTCCTGCCGCCCGAACGGCGCCCGATCGGCGTGGTGTTCCAGGACTACCTGCTCTTCGCGCACCTGTCGGCGCTCGAGAACGTGGCGTTCGGCCTGCGCGCCCGCGGCACCCGCCGCACCGAGGCGCGGGCGCGGGCCGCCCGGTGGCTCGACCGGGTCGGGCTCGCCGGGCACGAGCAGGCCAAACCCCGTGCCCTGTCGGGAGGTCAGGCGCAGCGGGTCGCGCTCGCCCGCGCCCTCGTCACCGGCCCGAGCCTGCTCCTGCTGGACGAACCCCTGGCGGCCCTGGACGCGAGCACCCGCCTGCAGGTGCGGTCCGAGCTGGGCCGCCACCTCGCGGACTTCGGCGGCCACACGCTGCTGGTCACCCACGACCCGCTGGACGCGATGGTGCTCGCCGACCGGCTGGTGATCCTGGAGGACGGCCGCGCCGTGCAGCAGGGCTCCCCGGCCGAGGTCGCCCGGCAGCCGCGCACCGGCTACGTGGCGAACCTCGTCGGCCTGAACTTCTACCGCGGCACCGCCACCGGCACCTCGGTCGCCCTGGACGGCGGCGGCACCCTCACCATCCCCGCGCCGGTCGACGGACCGGTGCACGTGGTGTTCCCGCCGACCGCCGTGGGCCTGCACCCGGACCGGCCGACCGGCAGCCCGCGCAACACCTGGCCCGTCACGGTCGCCGCGATCGAGCAGCACGCGCACACGACCCGCGTCCGGCTCGACGGCGCACCGGACGTCCTGGCCGACATCACCACCGCCACACTCGCCGACCTGCGGCTGCGGCCGGGCGACGAGCTGTGGGCGGCGGTGAAGGCGACCGAGACGCACGCCTACCCGGTCTGAACCGCGCCGGTCACTCCTCCTGCCCGGCGGCGACCGGCGTGCGCGCCGCGCCGCGGGCGCGGACGAGGCCGATGATCCCGTCGACCACGAGGAACGCCACCAGGCTGATGCCGAGCAACGGGACGGCGATGCCGACCGCGATCAGCACCAGCGGTGCCGGGATCACGAACCACAGCGGCAGCTGCTGCCACCCGCCGCGCCGGGGAGCGGTGCCGAACGGCGCGCTGCGGTCGGCGCGGGTCGGGCGGCGCTGCCACCACATCCGGTAGCCGAAGAAGATGAGCGCGAGGATCGTCCCGGCCAGCAGCAGGAGCGCGATCTGGTTCGCCAGGCCGAACAGCAGGCCCATGTGCGCCATGATGCCCCAGGAGGACAGCTTCGCGAGGAACGGCCGGTCGGCGAAGTCGGCGCGGGCCGTCACGGTGCCCGTGGACGGGTCGACGGCCGCCTTGTCCTGGCGGATCGGCCAGGTCTGGTCGGTCTGCGCGACGGACCAGGCGCTGCCCGGCGTCGCGGCCGGGGCGACCTCGACCGGTCCGTCCAGGCCCGCGGTGCGGCCGGCGGCGAGCACGCGGTCGAACGTGTCGGGGTCCACCGGCTCGGTGCTGCCGGCGGTGCCGTTGTGGGCGGCGTGCTCGCTCGACGCGACGGGCGCGGAGCCGGGCAGCGCGGTGTCGAGCACGGGGGCCTTGGCGTTCAGCGCGACCAGGGCGGCGCTGAAGTTCTCACCCGCGTACGTCGACCAGGTGAGGCCGGTGGCCGACAGGAACAGCGCGCCGACCAGCGCCCAGACGCCGAGGCTGCCGTGCCAGGACCGGGTCCTGCGCACGCCCTTGGCGCCCTTCTCCGGCAGCAGCAGGGCACGCGCCTTGCGGCGGGAGGTGCGGCGGCGCGCCAGCCACAGCACGAGACCGACGACCGACAGCACGCCGAGCCAGCTGGCCGCGAGCTCGGAGTAGAGGTTGCCGACCGCGCCGAGCTGGAGGTCGCGGTGGAACTGGTCGAGCCACGTCACGGCCGGCGTGGCGCCCGCCCACGTCGTCAGCTCGCCCCTCACCTCGGCGGTGTACGGGTTCACGTAGACGGTCTTGCTGTACTCCTCGGCCAGGCCGGGAGCGGAGAAGACGACGCGGGTCGTGGCCTCCGGGTCGTCGAAGAGCTGCACCGCGGTCACGGTGCCCTCGGGCAGCGCCGCCTGCGCGGCCGCCACCTGGTCCGAGACGGGCCTGGCCGCGCCCCCGGTGGGCTCGACCCAGAGCTTGTCGCCGTAGAGGACGTCGTCGACCTGCGGCGCGAACGCGTAGAGCATGCCCGTCAGGGCCGCGACGACGAGGAACGGGCCGACGAGCACCCCGGCGTAGAAGTGCAGCCTGCGCAGCAGCGGCACGACCGAGATCGGGGTGGTGCGAGTCGTCTCTTCAGTTCTCTCGAGCTCGACCGGGGGAGCGGACATGCGGCACCTCTGCGGGGAAAGGGAGTGCGATCTTGCTGCACTGGTCGGACGCGGCCCCGCTCCGGTTCCCGGCGGACGCAAGTTCTTTCGATGTGATGACTTCAGTGTTGACCAAAATGAATCGATCGCCGCGGACAGGCGGGTCCGGTCGCCCCGGAGATCACACAGACGCCTTGGAGCGCAACGCTTCCACGTCCTCGCGGAGCTTGCGGACCTCGGCGAGGATCTCCAGGGTCGCAGCCATCTCCTCGCGGTCGTGCTCGGCGTGCTCCTCGGTCATCTGGGTCTGCATCGCGCTGACGGCCACCGCGATGAACAGGTTCAGCACGGTGAACGACGTGACGACGAGGTAGCCGACGAAGAAGATCCACGCCATCGGCTTCTCGGCCATCACCTGCCGGGCCACCTCCGACCACGCCTCGCCCGTCATGACCTGGAAGAGCGTGAACAGCGAGTCGCCCAGGTCGCCGAAGTACCCCGGCGCGACCACGCTGAACAGCTTGGTGGCGATCACCGCCGACACGTAGAGCACCAGCGCGAGCAGCGCCGTGATCGACGCCATCCCCGGCAACGCGGTCAGCAGCGCCGCCACGACCCGGCGCATGCTCGGCACCACCGACACGAGCCGCAGCACGCGCAGCACCCGCAGGGCGCGCAGCACCGAGAACGTCCCCGACGCCGGCAGCAGCGTGACGGCGACGACCGCGGTGTCGAACCAGTTCCACGGGTCGCGGAAGAAGTCCCTGCCGTACGCGCCGAACCGCAGCGCCAGCTCGACGACGAACGCGGCGAGCGCGAGCCGGTCGACCAGGTGCAGGACGTCCCCGAACGACGCGAGCAGCGCGGGCGACGTCTCGGCGCCCAGCGTGGCCGCGTTGACGAGGATCACCGCGGTGATCACCTTGTTGAACCACGGTGCGTCCACCAGGACGCGCAACCGACCACTCGGGACCAACGGGGGACTCCTGGCGCGGAGGCGGACGAGACGAAGATCAACCTAGCGAGCGGGCCCGCGCCGCCGGCGCTTCGCCCGTTCGGCCGCTTTCCCGTCTCAGCCGGTCGATCCGCGACCTCGTCAGTCCCGGTTCCGCGCTGCCCGGCGCTCGCGCGACGCCCGCAGGTACCCCATCACCAGCGACTCCAGGTCCGGCTCGGCCTCGGCCCACCCCTGCGGCACCGGCCCGGCGTCGCGCAGCAGCAGCGTCGACTGGCGCTGGGTGCGGGTGGCGCTGACGAGCGTTCCCTCCACAGCGGACTCGCCGGTGACCGGGCCCGCGAGAACCCGGTGCCGGGCCAGGACTTCGTCGATGTCGCCCTCGACCTCGACGCGGCCCTCGTCGACCAGCAGGATGTGGTCGCACACCTCGCGCAGGTCGGTCAGCAGGTGCGACGACATGACCACGGTGGTGCCGCGGTCGGCGACCTCGGTCATGACGATCCGCAGCGTCTCGTCGCGGGCGAGCGGGTCGAGGTCGGACAGCGGTTCGTCGAGCAGCAGCAACCGGGGCAGCCGGCCCAGTGCCAGCGCGAGGCCCACCTGGGTGAGCGCGCCGGAGGACAGGGTGCGGATCTTCGCCTCCGGGTCGACCCCGGCGAGCAGTCCGAGCACCTCGTGGACGCGGTCGGTGGACCAGCGGTCGTTCATGGCGGCGCAGAAGCGGACCTGTTCGCGCACCGTGAGATCGCGGTGCAGGGACCGGTCCTGCGCCAGGAACGAGACGTCCGGGTGGATGCGGCCGCGCACGGGCGTGCCGAACACGGTCAGTTCGCCGGTCGTCGGGCGGACGAGGCCCGCGGCCAGGCGCAGCAGGGTGCTCTTGCCGGCGCCGTTCGGGCCGACCAGGGCGACGACCTTGCCCTCCGGCACGGAGAAGCTGCAGTCGCGGACCGCCCAGCGGCTGCGGTACCGCTTGCCGGCGGCGGTGGCGGTCAACGGGTTCATGGTCGTTCCTCGGCGGGGTAGTGCTGGTCGCGGACCGCGGAGTAGAGGGCGTCGACGTCCTCGACGACGAGCCCGTCCTCCCGCGCGCTGCCCATCCAGCGGCCGAGTTCCTGCCGCAGCGGGGCGTCGTCGCCGGAGGTGGCCTCGGAGGACAGGGACTTGGTCACGAAGGTGCCGAGGCCCCGGCGGCCCTCGGCCAGTCCCTCGCGTTCGAGTTCGCGGTACGCCTTGAGCACGGTGTTGGGGTTGACGGCGGTCGCCTCCACCACCTCGCGCGCGGTGGGCAGGCGGTCGCCCGGGGCCAGCAGTCCCAGTCGCATCGCTTGCTTGACCTGCTGGACGATCTGGACGTAGGTGGAGACCCCGGAGCGCCGGTCGATCCGGAACTCGATCACATCGGTCAGCATAGGTGCTCCGGGGTCTCCACCGTGCTCAGCTCTGGCGGCGCAACACCCAGGCGGTGCCGATCAGCAGCACCACGGCGAGGACGCCGAACACGGCGAAATCGGCCAGGTGCAGTTTCCCGGCGTCGCTCTCGGGGATGTACGTCGCGTAGCTCGTGGTGAGGCCGGACTGCGGCAGGCACTGGACGTACGCCTCCTGCGAGTCGCCGGGGGCGTCCTTGCAGGCCTGGATCACCGACAGCACCTTCTCGCGCGGGACGGGCTGCCGGGCGGCGTCGAGGTAGCCCTGGGAGAGCACCAGGCTGCCGTCGGTGTGCACCGGCAGAGCGGTGCCCGACCCGGTCTCCACGCGCTGGGCGGCGATCATGCGGTGGGGCACTCCGGACAGCGCGAAGCGGCTGATGGCGAAGATGCCGAGTCCCGCGGTCATCGCCACGAGGGTGCGGCGGGACAGCACGCCGATGAAGGTGCCGAGCGCGAAGGCGAACAGCGCGTAGCCGGTCGGCGAGACGTGCTCGATCCCGAAGTTCACGGAGTTGAACGGTCCGTTGACCAGCGGACCGAGCACGCCGGCCGCGGTGAGCCACCACGAGACCAGCCACTGGAGCGCGACCAGCGCGGCGAGTGCCGGTACCAGCGCGATGACCAGCTTGCTGAACATCCACCGGGTGCGGCTCACCGACTGGGTGAAGGCCAGCACGTGGGTGCCCTGCTCGATCTCCCGCGCGAAGAGGGGGGCGCCGACGAAGACGCCGATCAGCGCGGGGAACACGGTGATCAGCATCCGGCCCACGTCGAGCCGGTCGCCCCACGTCTCCACGAAGGCTTTCACCGCCTGGTCCGGTGCCGCGCACTCCTCGACCCGCGCCACGCACCCGGCGACCCCCGACTCGTCGAGGTCGCTGATCATGCTGGAGCGCACGAGGAAGATGATCCCGGCGCCGACGACCACCAGGCCGAGCAGGGTGAGCAGTTGCAGGCGCTGCTGCCGCCACGAAGCCCAGATCATGCCGCTTCCTCCTGTGCCGCCGCCGCGCGCATGTGGCCGAGCACGAGTTCGCCGAGCGGGGTGCCGCCCGCGCTGAGCCGGGCGACGTCGCCCGCGAGCAGCACGCGTCCCCGGTGCAGCAGGACGAGGTGGTCGCAGACGCCCTCGAGTTCCGCCAGCACGTGCGAGGACAGCACGACGGTGATGCCCTGGGTGCGCGCCTCGGTGAGCAGTGCCCGCAGGACGGTCTCGCGGGCGAGCGGGTCCAAGTCGGCCAGCGGTTCGTCGAGCAGCAGCAGCTTCGGGCGCTTGCCCAGCGCCAGCGCCAGGGCGACGCGGGTGCGCTGGCCGCCGGACAACGTGCCGACCTTGGCGTGCATCGGCACCGAGGCCTGCCCGACGAGGTGCTCGGCGTAGCCCTGGTCCCAGGTCGGGTTGGTCTTCGCGCCGAACGTGAGCGTCTCGGCGACGGTGAACTGCTGGTACAGCGGCTTCTGCTGGGCGAGGTAGGACACCGCGGTGTGCAGGCCCTTGCCCGTCGGCCGGTCGCCGAACACGGTGATCCCGCCGGTCGTGGGCTTCAGCAGACCGGTGACGAGGCCCATCAGCGTGCTCTTGCCGGCACCGTTCGGGCCGACGAGGGCCACGATCCGGTTCGGCGGGACGACCAGCGACGTCTCCCGCAGCGCCCAGCCCCTGCGGTACTTCTTGCCCACGCCTTCCGCGCGCACCGGAGGCGCGTGTTCCGGCGGCCTTCGCACGTCCACTGCCGGCCCCTTTCCGTTGTTGGTTGGCGGCGACATTAGCACCTTTCACTAGTGAACTAGTGAAAGGTGCGGTCGGTCTCGCCGGAGCAACCCGGAGGGGAGGTGGAACGTCTGGGAACGCCGGTCAGGTGATCGCGATCGGGTCGAGGCCGGGGCGGTGCGCCTCGCGCCCCCGAGGTGGCTGCCGGGCGCCACCCGGTCGAGCGGAACTTCGAAGCTGGCAACGCCCTTTCGAGGTGATCGTGGTGTTCAGCGCGGGGGCGACGCCGACCGCCAGTCGGGGAAGCGCGGCTTCCAGCCCAGCGCCTGCCGGGCGCGGTCGTTCGACGCGCCCCGCAGCCGGGTGAGCTGGTAGGTGGGGAACCAGCCGAGCAGGCGCTCGGCCATGTCCGCCGGGATCGTGCGCGGTGGCGGCCCGCCCAGCAGGGCCGCGAGCCCCGGCAACCACTCCGCGCCCACGGCGGGGGAGTCGTCGGTGATGTTGAACAGGCCCGGCACGACAGCTTCGACGGCCAGAACGGTGGCCCACGCCGCGTCCAGGACGTGGACGAACGAGGTGACGCCGTGGGCGTCCGCGGGCTGGCGGTACCGACCGCGAGCCAATGCCGCGCCGATCGCGCCGTCGGCGGCGTACTGCGTACCGGGGCCGTGCAGAACCCCCAGGCGCAGCACGGTTCCCGACGCCGCGAGCGTCGAGGCCTCCAGTGCGGCCACCGCCGCGGTGGTGGCCGCCCAGCCGGGGTCCGGCGCATCCAGGTAGAGGGCGGCGTCCTCGTCCAGCACCGCGGCACCGGCCGGGGCGGTGGCGAACGCGATGCTGTGCGCCACCAACCGGATTCCGGTCTCCAGCAGGGTGGCCGTGCCCTCGGCGCGCAGCCGGGCGGTCCGTGTCAACGCGTCCGGGTGCCGCAGCGCGGAAGCCTGGTGCACCACCACGTCCGGGGCCGCCGACCGGACCGCGGCCAGCACCGCGGCCCGGTCGAGGAGGTCCACGCCGAGCGGCACCACGTCGTGGCCGCGCTCCCGCAGCACCGGCAGCAGCGCCCTGCCGAGCACGCCGGTCGTCCCGGCCACCAGCACGCGCACGCTCATCCCCCCGGTACTTCGCGGACGCGCATCAGCAGCCGGCAGGCCGGGTCGCCCGAGCGCAGGCAGCCGGTGGCGCGGTTCTCGGTCAGCTCCACGCCGAGGCCCGCCGACCAGCCGGCGTGGATGTCGGTGCACGGGCACTCGTAGCCGTCGAGCGAGCCGGCCATCCGCACCATCGTGACCGCGAAGTTGCGGCGCATCACCAGTTCGACCAGGTCGTCCTCGACGACGTCGACGTCACCGTCGCGCAGCTCCGACGGGAACATGGCTTCCGCGCACGCCTCGTAGCGCTCCCGCAGGCCCTCGATGCCGTCGCCGGCACCGCGGGTGCGCTTGGCGACCTTGCGGCCGATGTTCTCCGCGACGAACCTCAGCGCCTCGGCGTTGATCTCGTTCGCCACCTCGTAGCCGAACCGCTTCGCCACGCCCTGGTACCACCGGGCGTCGTGCAGCCACCACGCCCGGTAGGCCTCCATCGCCCGCAGCTCGGCTGACATCTCCGTCATGCCCGCTCCGCCAGCCGGGCGCGGAACCGCTCGCGCAGCTCCCGCTTGAGCACCTTGCCGGTGGCGCCCTTGGTGACCTCGCTCGCGTCCATCACGAGCGCGCGCGTCAGCTCCGGGAAACCGGCATTCGCCAGCACCTCGTTGACCTGCGCGGTCCACTCGTCGTCGGAACGCGCGATGGTGGTCTGCAGCAGCACGTACGCCTCACCGACCCCGTCGCCGTCCCAGTCGGCCCGCACGCCGTCCGGCGCCACCGCCACGACCGTGCAGTCGGCGAGCTCGGGGATCTCGCGCAGCAGCAGTTCCTCCGTGCGGGTGCTGAGCACGAGCCCGTGCGCGGTGCGGATCGCGTCCGGCGCGCGGTCGAGGTGGTAGAAGTTGCCCTCCTCGTCCTGCATCGACAGGTCACCGGTCAGCCAGTAGCCGCCGAGCCGCAGCCGGTGGAACGTGAGCGAGTCGTTCCAGTAGCCCGGCGTCAGCGTCGGCGACTTCACGCCGAGCCTGCCGATCTCTCCGGGCGGCAGGGGTTTGCCGTCCTCGGACAGCACCGCGGCCTCGGCGAAGCTCATCGGCTTGCCGATGCAGCGGCCGTAGGAGGCGCTGCCGGGCCGGTGGCCGTTGTGGAAGATCGAGTACCCGGTCTCGGACGAGCCGAGGCCGTCGGTGAACACCGAACCGGGCCTGCGGACGCGCTGGAAGTTCTCGTCGATCCACTCGTGGCTGCCCTGCGCGATCAACGCCCGCACGTGCGCCTCGTGGGCGGCGTCACCGGTGTTGTACCAGCCCTCCACAGAGGACAGGTCGCGCTTCGACAGGTCGTGCGCGGCCATCTCGCCGTAGGTGCCGGCGAAACCGAAGATGTTGGTGGGCTTGAACTTCTCGGCCGCGTCGAGCACGTCCGCGCCGCGCTGGCTCGACTGCAGGTAGACCGGCGAGCGCAGGAGCAGGCCGAACAGCAGCACGGAGATCGAGGCGTTGTGCGAGCCCGGCAGCGCGACCAGCAGGCGGCCCATCGAGTTGCCCGTGGACAGCCGCAGCCGGTGCAGCTGGGCGTAGAGCAACGTCCGGTGCGTGTGCGGCACGGCCTTCGGCATGCCGGTGGTGCCGGACGAGTGCGAGATGATGATCGGGTCCGTCGAGTCGTGCTGGTACGGGAACACGGCGGGCAGCTCGCCCGTGCCGCGCACGTCCGCGGCCGTCACCCCGAACCCCAGGGCCAGCTCGTCGAGGTGCCCGGCGAAGACGTCGCGGTGCGCGTCGTCGGTGAGCACGCCGACCGCGCCCTGGCGGCGCACGTACTCGCGGGCGATCTCCGGTCGCAGGTTGCCGTTGACGAACGACGGGATGGCGCCCAGCGAGGTGAGCGCGAGGAAGTTCACGGCGAACTCGGTGCTGGAGAACGTGTGGACCGCCACCGGGTCGCGCGGCCGCACGCCCTGCGCGTGGTACCAGGACGCGTACCGCTTCACGACCTCGTGCAGTGCGCCGAGCGTGAGGACCTCCGGCCGGGTGCCGTCCGGCGCGGTCCACGTGCCGTCGGTCCAGACCACCTCGTCGTCGAGCGGGTGGCCGTACGCGACGACGCGGTGCAGGACGTTGCCCGCGCCGAGCGTGGTGTCGGCGAAGATCTGGGCGCGTTCGGCCTTCGTGATCACCGTCGTTCTCCTTGGGCGGTAATGGTGGTGGCGAGGGCGTGCAGCCCGGCGACGCCGGGGGGATGGGGCTGGGGCAGACCGTCGCCGTGACCGACGAGCAGGCCCGCGGCGAGGTCGGTGGCCGGTGGCGTGGTGCCGCGGGCGCGGTGCACGGCGTCGGTGCGCGGGGTCCCGGTGAGCTCGACGCCGAGGACGAGCACGCAGTCGAGGTCGGCGAGCAGCACCTCGGCCACGTCGAGCGGGCCGCCGCCGGGGTGCTCGCCCGGCGAGATCGACAGCAGCGGGCCGGTGATGCCGTGCTCGATGCTGATGCGGCCCAGGACCGCGTTCGAGGTGGCCTGCATGAACAACAGCGCGTTCGCGGGCCTGCCGCCGGTGAGCAGCCTGCTGGAGAGGTCCGTGGTGACGCTGTCGCCGAGCTCGCTGGCCAGCACGACGCCCAGACCGGTGACGTCCACGTCGGACAGGAGCTGTTCGGCGACCTGGTGCACCAGGGGGGTGAAGGGCGACTCGATGAACCCGGTCACCTGGGGAGCCGTCGCGGGGTCGCCGACGGCGCCGGCGAGGATCTTCACGGCAGCTCCAGCACGAGTGCGGTGTTGGCGCCGCCGAACGCCGCGTTGACGGTCAGCGCCCGGCGCAGTGGCACGGCCCGTGCCTCGTTCGGCACGTAGTCCAGGTCGCACGCGGGGTCGCGGCCGGTGAACCCGGCGGTCGGCGGCACGGTCTGGTCGAGCAGGGCCAGCAGCGTCACGACGAACTCCACCGCGCCCGCGCCTTCGAGCATGTGCCCGGTGGTGCTCTTGGTCGAGCTGACCGGGACGTCCGGCGCGTCGGCGCCGAAGAGCGCGTGCAGCCCGGCGGTCTCGGCGCTGTCGTTGTGCTGCGTGCCCGTGCCGTGCGCGTTGACGTAGTCCACCGGGCCGCCTCCGCCCAGCGCCGCCGTCGCCGCCAGCACCAGGCCCCGTGCCTGCGGGTGTGGCCGGGCGATGTGGTGCGCGTCGGCCGCGACGCCCCAGCCCGGCACGCGGGCCAGCACGTCCGCGCCCCGCCGGGTGGCGTGCTCGCGCGACTCCAGCACGACCGCCGCGACGCCGTCGCCGAGCAGCAGCCCCGACCGGCCCTCGCTGAACGGCCGGATCACGCCGTCGCGCGACAGCGCGCGGCCCGAGTCGAACTTCGACTGGTTCTCCTGCTCCACCAGGTACCCGCCGGCGCAGACGACGCTGTGCGCGGCACCGGCGGCGATCAGCCTGCACCCGTGGACGATCGCGTTCGCCGAGGCCACGCACGCGGTCGTGAACGTCAGCCGCGGTCCGCGCGCACCCAGCCGGTCGGCGAGGACGTCGGCGAACCGGGCGGCCACGCTGTCCTGCACCAGGTCCTCGGCACCGGAGGCCCAGAACCCGGTGACGGCGGTGAAGTCCCCGGCCGCCCCGACGAGCACGGCGGTGCCGAGACCCGGTGGCAGGCCGGCCATCGCGACCGCCGCGTCCGCCACCTCGGTCAACGCCGTGCGCAGCGGTGGTGTCCCCGGTCCCGGCGCGCACGCGGCCACGCCGGTGCGCAGGGCGCCGGTGCCGAACCGCTCGATCGGCCCGAACGCCGCACGACCCGCGAACACGCCGGACCGCAGCGCGTCCGCGCCGTCGCCGAACGCCGTCCGCACGCCGTACCCGGTCACCACCACACCGGTCATCGCGTCGCCAGCTCCCTCAGGTGGTCGGCGATGCGCCGCGCGGAGGTGTTGCCGGAGAAGCACTCCTCCGACGCCTCGGCGAGCACGCCGCACCGCATCTCCAGCACGTGCAGGAACCAGACCAGGCCCATCGAGTCGAACACGAACTCGGTGTCGTCGTCGGGCAGGCTGGGGAAGATCTTCGGGTCCGACAGCAGCTCGCGGACCTGGGCGGCCGTGACCGTCATGCCCTGGCACCCCGGGCGACGGTGTCCGCGACGAGCTCGCCGAGCGTCATCGCGCCGACCGGTTCGATGCTGTCGTCGGGGTACTGCACGGAGAACCGGCGCTCCAGCCGCATCGTCAGCTCGATCAGGCTGAGCGAGTCGAGGTCGAGGCCGGTCGCGCCGAGCGTGATCTGGTCGCTGACGGTCTCCTCCGGCAGCGGCTGCCCGAGGTCCTCGACGATCGTGGTGAGGACGAAGTCGCGGATCTCGGACTCCAGCGTCGTCTGCATCGGTTGTCGCCTTTCGGTTCTCACGCGGGCACGGCCGCGCGCAGCACGTCGTGCCGGCGGACGAGCTTGCCGTTGGGGGTGCGGGGGAGCTGGGGGAGCACGTGGATCTCCCGCGGGATCTTGTAGTCGGCGAGGCGGTCGCTGCACCACGTGAGCAGCTCGCTCGCCGTCGTGCCGCCGACGACGTAGGCCTGGATCGCCCCGTTGTGGACGGCGACGGCCTCGGTGACGGCGGGGTGGGTGCGCAGCGCGGCCTCGACCTCGCCGAGGTCGACCTTGAGGCCGCCGACCACGACCAGCGAGTCGCCGCGGCCGTGCAGGTGCAGGCAGCCGTCGGAGTCGAGCTCGGCCCGGTCGCGCACGCGCAGCCAGCCGTCGGTGAACCGGTCACCGCCGCCGCTGAGGTAGGGCGACGCGGGCAGGCGGACCTCGACCTCGCCGAGGTGCACCCGCATCTCCACGCCGGGGCACGCGCGCCCGACGGACGGGCGCAGGCTGCCGCTGACGTCCATCGCGATCACGCCGGTCTCGGTGGTGCCGTAGGACTCGCCGAGACCGATGCCGAACCGGGCGGTGAACCGCTCCGCCACCGACGGTTCCATGATCTCGCCGCCGCTGACCGCCGCGCGCAGCGACGGCAGCGGCGGGATCTCCCGCGCGGTGGACAGCAACGCGTAGTGGAACGGCGTCCCGAAGAACACGTGCACGTCGTACCGCGCCGCCGTCGCGAGGAGGTCGCCGGCCGTGAGCTTGCTCGCGAACACGGCGGTGACGCCCTGCGCGAGGCTGTGGAAGAGCCCGGCGATCAGGCCGAAGCTGTGCGCGGTGGAGCTGAGCAGCAGCACCCGTTCCCCGGTCACCGGCATGCCCTCGATCCGGGCGAACCGGTCGATCTCGCCGGCGACCTCCCGCGGGGTGCGGCCGATCATCTTCGGCGTGCCGGTGGAGCCGGAGCTGAACTGCACCAGCCGGTGCTCCGTCGCCGCCGGCCGGCCGCCGCGCAGCCTGCTGGTCACGAGCTCGTACTCCGCGGTGAAGCCCGGCGTGGCACCCGCGACGCCGCCGCGCACCGTGTACTGCGGCCGGCCGACCTCCCGCACCGCCTCGACCTCGGCCGACTTGAACCGGTGGTCGACGAGCATGACCTGCGCGCCCAGCGACCACAGCGCCAGCACCGCCTGCACCTGCGTGTAGCTCGGCGGCACCTGCAGCAGCACGGTGCTGCCCTCGGTGATGCCCGCGCTCGCGAACAACGCCGCCTCGCGCTCGACCATCGCGCGGACCTCGCCGCGGGTGCGGACGTCGTCGCCGTGCGCGAGGTAGGGCAGCGCGGCGGGGTGGGCGTCGAACAGGCCCGCGATGAGCGTCGCCATCGAGGTGCCCATCACGACTCCCGGCAGAACTCGCCGATGGGGATGCCCACGTGGCGCTGGTCGGTCGCGAGGTAGCCGAGCAGCTCGTCGCCGTTCTGCAGCTCGGTGACGTTGCGGACCTTCGCGCCGGGGCCGAGCACCCGCACGTGCCAGTCGTCCTGCACGGTCAGGCTGACGACGACGCCGTCCGCCGAGTGCGCGGTGATCGTGAGCAACGGCCGCGACTCGAGCTTCGCGCGGCCGACGACGACCCGGCGGGTGCGGCCGTCGGAGTCGACGGCGAGCACGGTGCTGCCGGACCTCAGCTCGGACAGGTAGTTGGTGCGGTTGTCCGGGCCGAGGACGTAGGAGTGCAGCGCGCCCGCGTTGACGCGGAACGGGCGGGTCGGCATGTACGGCAACGGGTGCGTCTCGCTGCAGCACAGGATGAACCCGGTCGAGTACGAGCCGACGAGGATGCCCTCGTCCTCGCGGAAGTGCGAGCAGGTGTCGACGCAGACGCGGTCGCCCAGGCCGTGGTGCTCGATCCTGTCCACGGTCAGCGTCGTGAGCTGGAGGTCCTGCGTGGTGCCGGCCAGCATCCTGGTCAGCGCGAACACGTCGTCGGCGGTGCGCGGGGCGAGCAGGACGCCCTCCGAGCCGCGTTCCAGCACGTCGACGACGATCGAGGCTTCCTCGAGGTCCGCGCACACGGTGATCAGCTGGCCGGGCGCCTTGTCGGCGGCCGCCAGCACGATCTCCAGCGGGATCTTGGTCGGGTCGGCGAACTCGACGATCGTGTACGGCAGGCCCACGGCCGCGGCGCACGCGAGCTGCAACGTGCGGTCGTCGCGGACGTGCACCCACGCCGCTCCCTTGGCGCGCACCAGGCCGGGCAGCTCGGTCTCGTCGTCGACCCGCGTCACCCTGACCGGGGCCTCCCCGTCGCCGACGAGCACGCCGAGCACCGTCGGCGGCAGCTTCGCGAGCAGCGCCGCGTCGTCGGCGACGACGGCCTCCGCCTTGGCGTGGATGGCGGCGTCGACCACCGCTTCGAGCTGCTCGGCGGGGACGGCGCGGACGTCGATCCAAGCGTGTTTCATGCGACACCTGTCGTGAGGAGGGATTCGGACAGTGCTGCGGGGTTCTGGGCGTGCACCACGGCGGCCAGCCGCGCGACGGTGACCGCGGGGTTCTCCGAGGTGAAGATGCGGCGGCCGACCGCGAGCCCGGCGCACCCGGCGTCCATCAGCCCGGCCGCGGAGGTCTCGAGGTCGCGGGCGTCGGGGGCGCCGCCGGCGCACAGCACCGGCAGCGGGCAGCTCTCGACGACCTCGGCCATGCGCGCCGGGTCCGCCGGCACCGCGGTCTTCACCAGGTCGGCGCCGAGGTCAGCGGCGATGTTCACGGCGTGGGAGAGCAGGGTGACGTCGCGCGGGTCGGGGATGCGCGGGCCGCGCGGGTAGATCATCGCGAGCAGCGGGATGCCCCAGCGCTGGCAGGCGCCCGCGACCAGGCCGAGGTCGGCGAGCTGGCGGCCCTCGGTGTCGGAGCCGACGTTGACGTGCACGCTCACCGCGTCCGCGCCGAGCCGCAGCGCGTCGTCGACGTCGCCGACGAGCACCTTGGCGTCGGTGTCGGCGGCGTGCGCGGTGCTCGCGGACAGGTGCACGACCAGCCCGCAGTCGCCGAGCGCGGACGGGTCCAGCGTGCGGGCCCTGCCCTTGTGCACGACGAGCGCGTCGGCGCCCCCTCCCGCGATCGCGCGGACCAGGCCGTCCCAGCGCGACCGGTCGCTCACCGGGCCGTCCGAGACGCTGTGGTCCAGCGGGACGAACAGGTGCCTGCCGTCCCCGGGGCGCGAAAGCCTGCGCATTCGCAGTGCTTTGCCGTCGATGGTCATCGAGCCTCCTTCCACGTCACGGCGAGATGTGCTCGAACGTGGTCGAAGTCTGCTCGTGCCGATCTTCGCAAAACAAATACCAAACAGGCGATAACTCGGGAGTTATCAGTTTTTGAGAACATCGCCAGGTTGCCCCGGCCCGATATTTGATCGGATTCTCAGGAAGCTGTGCCATGTTCGGTGTGCTGTCGGTGACGAGAGGAGCAACGGTGACCTCGCAGGTCCGTGTCGCGATCGCCTACCACGGCGGGCGCGGGCACACCGCGCGGATGGCCGAGGCGGTGGAAGCCGGTGTCAAGGCGGTGGAAGGCGCATTCTGCGATCCGATCGACGTGAGCCGAACAGCCCCGGAGGACTGGTTCCGGCTCGACGACGCGGACGCCATCGTGTTCGGCGCGCCGACCTACATGGGCACCGCGTCCGCCGCATTCCACGCATTCGCCGAGGCCAGCAGCCGCCGCTGGTTCACCGGCCGCTGGACCGGGAAAATCGCGGCCGGCTTCACGAACTCCGGCTCGATGGCGGGCGACAAGTCGAGCACATTGTCCTATTTCGCCACTTTTGCCGCGCAACACGGGATGATATGGGTCGGCCTGGGCCTGCGGCCGGGCTGGAACTCGAGCTCCGGCGGCCCCGGCGACCTCAACCGGCTGGGCTTCCACCTGGGCGCGGCGGCCCAGTCCAACCTCGACGAGCCGCCCTCCGCCATGTGCGACTCCGACCTCGCCACCGCCGAGCACCTCGGCGGCCGGGTCGCGCGGTGCGCGGTGCAGTTCGCGCTGGGCCGGGAGCGGATGCCGTGACCGGGGTCGCCGCCGAGGTCACCCGGCGCAGGCTGGTGCTGGTCGTCGCGCTCGTCGCGCACACGCTCGTGCTGGCCGACAACACGATCATGAACATCGCCGTGGAGGTGCTCGCCGACCCGGTGCGCGGCCTCGGCGCGGGCACCGGCGAACTGGCCTGGGCGGTCAGCGCCTACCCGCTCGTGTTCGCCGCCTCCACGCTCACCGGCGGCGCGCTCGCCGACCGGTTCGGCGCCGGCCGGACCCTCGTGCCGGGCCTGCTCCTGCTCGGTGCCGCGTCGGTCGCGGCGGCGTTCGCCACCGGTGGCGCCACGCTGATCGCGGCACGCGCGGTGATGGGCGCGGGCGGTGGCCTGATCGCACCGGCCACGCTGACGCTGGTGACGGCCGGGTTGCCACCACATCGGCGGAGCCGCGCCGTCGCGCTGTGGTCGTCCGCGGCCGGGGTCGCCGTCGCGGTCGGGCCGGTGCTCGGCGGCTGGCTGCTGGCGTGGTTCTCCTGGCCCGCGGTGTTCCTGGTGAACGTGCCGGTCGTGCTGGCCCTGGTGCTCGGCGCGGCGCTGCTGCCCGCGCTGCCGGTGCCGGGCCGCGTCCGGCCGCTCGACCTGCCCGGCGCCGCCCTGTCCGCCCTGGGCCTCGCGGCGCTGGTCGGCGGCATCGTCCAGTGCGGGCACGAGATCTCGGCCGGCGCCCTGCTCCTGGCCGGGTCCGGTGTCGCGGTGCTCGCGGTGTTCGTCCTGCACCAGCTGCGCGCACGGCACCCGGCGTTCGACATGAGGTTGCTGCTGCGCCGCGGTTTCGGCGGCGGGGTGCTCGGGCTGCTGCTGACCTTCGCGGGCCTCGCCGGGCAGTTGTTCTACTGCGCGTTCTTCCTGCAGGGCGTGCTGGGGCTGACGCCGGGGGAGGCCGGGTTCGTGATGCTGTCGGCCGCGGTGGGCATCGTGGCGGGCAACCGGGTGTGCTCCGCCGCGGCGGAGCGGTTCGGCCTGCCCGCGACCGTCCTCACCGGACTCGTGGCGTCCGCGGCGACCTACGCCGCCTACCTGTTCTTCGACGCGCACACCCCGATCCCGGCGATCGTCGGCCTGCTGCTCGTCCAGGGGTTCGGCACGGGCGTCGCGTTCGCGCCGCTCACCTCGGGCCTGATCGCCGGGCTGCCCCCGGACCGCGCCGGCGCCGGCGCCGGCCTCGCGTCGGTCGCGAGACCACTCGGCACGACGATCGGCGTCGCCGTGCTCGGCGCGGTGCTCACGCTGTCGTACCGCACCGCGATCGAACCCGCGCTGACCGGGCTGTCCGCGGCGGACGCCGAGCAGGCGCTCGGGTCCGCGGAGGGCGCCCGCGCACTCGCCGGCCTCGCACCGGCCGCGGACAGCGCCTACCTGCACGCGATGCACGTGACCGCGGGGTGGGCGACCGCGGTGGGACTGGCGGGCTGCGCGGTGGTGGCCGTCGGGCTGCGCCGGATTGGACGGCAATGGAGCTGACCCTGCGGCACCTCGCGCTCGTGGTGGCGGTCGCCGACGCGGGCGGCATCCGGCGGGCGGCCCTCGCGATCGGCGTCGCCCAGCCCGGCGTCACCGCGCAGCTCAAGCGCATCGAGCACGACCTGGGCACCGAGCTGTTCGAACGCAGGGCGGAGGGCGTCGTGCCGACCCCGCTGGGCACCCGGTTCATCGCCGAGGCCCGCGACCTGCTGGCCCGGTTCGACGAGCTCGTCACGGCCACCCGCGCCCTCGGGCACGGCGTGCACCCGAGCACGACGGTGCGCATCGGCGCCACCGACAGCCGCGACCTGCCGCGCATCACCCGCGCGCTCGCCGAGCTGCTGCCCGGCAGCGACCAGGAGATCTCGGTCGGCGGCACACCGGACGACGTCCTCACCGCGGCCGAGGAGGGCCGGTTCGACGTCGTCGTGCTGGCCGAGCACGCCCACCGGCCCCGCCCGCGGCTCGGCGGCTTCCTCGACCACGACCTGGGCCGTGAACCCCTGCACGTGGCGGTGTCCGTGCACCACCGCCTGGCGGGCCGCGCCGGGATCACGCTCGCGGACCTCGCGGGGGAGACCTGGGCGAGCACGTCCGAGCAGTCGGCCGACGAGTGGCGCAGCATCCAGGAGGCCTGCTCCCGCACCGGGTTCAGCCCGCGGCTGGGCCACCGCGGTCTCGACCGGGCGAGCGCGGAGACGGTGATCAGGCTGGGCCGCGCGGTGGCCGTGCTCCCGCCGGACCCGCCCGGCGCGGGCGTCGTCCTGCTGCGGCTGACCGATCCCGGGCTCTGGCGCAGAACCCGCCTGCTGTGGCTGCCGGACTCCCCGATCGCCCTGCTCGCGTCTCCTTTGGCGCGGCTGCTACCTGCGAAGACGGTGGACGCGGAAGCCTGCTGAGCGGCGTTCTGGATCGGTTCGGCCTCCTGGGGGTGTGGAGGCCCCGGAAACCGTGCTACTAGTTTGAATCGGAACGACACGGAGGGGGCTCCATGCGCGGATCTGCGAGCCGTGCACCGGTTCTCGACCGGCCGCGCACGGTGATCCGGGTGCTGCTGATCACCGGCGACCCCGGCGTGGCCGCGCGGCTCGACGACACCTTCAACCGCGCCGACCACGCGCTCGACCTGGCCCAGGACGCCAGGTCCGGCCTGGAGCGGGCGCTGACGAGGCAGTGCGACGTCATCGTCCTCGACCGGCGCCTGCAGGCGGGCCGCGGCCTCGAGCTCATGCGCAAGCTGCGGCGGGCGCAGGTCCTCACCCCGGTGATCATGCTGGCCGACGGCGACGTGCGCGACCGGGTCGCGTGCCTGCAGGCCGGTGCCGACGACTGCGTCGACCACGTCACCGAGTCCGAGGAGCTGCTGGCCCGGCTCCGCGCCCTGTACCGCAGGAGCCCGTACCGCAGCGGCACCGTGCACCTGGGCGCCGCCCGCGTGGACGTGCGCCGGCGCCTCGTCCTGCACGAGGACGGCACCCAGACCGGCCTGACCGTGCAGGAGTGCGCGGTGATCGCGGTGCTGGGCGCCGAACCGGGCCGCGTCGTGTCCCGCGCCCGGCTGCAGGCGCTGGTGTTCCCCGACCGGCACGCGAAGTCCATCGTGGACACCTACGTCTACCACCTGCGGCGCAAGCTGGGCCGCGAGGTCGTGACGACCGTGCACAGCGTGGGCTACCGGCTGGGTCACGTGCCGGTGCGGATGGCCTGAGCGCGCGCCGGGCTGACGGACCCGCCGCGGCCCGTCAGCCCGCGGCCGTCACTTCCCGTGCGGGTCGCTGTGGTTGAGCGCGGCGACGACCTGGTCGTAGTCGCCGCGGGCCTCGCCGTAGCGCAGGAACTTCACCCGCTCGACCTGGATCTCGCGCACGTCGGGCTGGGCCTCGACGATGCCCATGACCTCGGCGACGTAGTCGGCGAGCGGCACGGCCTGCTCGTTCTCGGCCTGGCCCGGCAGCAGGTCGGTCTGCACCGACGGCGGCTCGAGCTCGACGACCTTCACCGAGGTGTCGGCCAGCTGCAGGCGCAGCGTCTCGCTGAGCATGTGGATCGCGGCCTTGGAGGCGTTGTAGCTCGGCGTGATCTTGAGCGGCGCGAAGGCCAGTCCGGAGGAGACGGTCATGATCGTGGCGTCCGGGCGGGTCTGCAGGTGCTCGACGAACGCGGCGATCAGGCGGATCGGGCCGAGCACGTTCGTGGTGACGGTGCTCTCGGCCGAGTCGAGGAACGACTCGGGCCGGTGCCAGTCCTCCACCCGCATGACGCCCGCCATCGTGATCAGCACGTTGAGCGAGGGGAAGCGGGCGAGGACGTCCTTCGCGGCCTCCTGGATGCTCGCGGGGTCCGCGGTGTCGATGCGGACGGTCTCCACGCCGGGGTGCTCGGCCGCGATCTTCTCGAGCAGCTCGGTGCGCCGGCCGCCGACGACCACGGTGTTGCCGCGCTCCCGCAGGGCGAGGGCGAGCGCCAGGCCGATGCCGCTCGTGGCGCCGGGGATGAAGACGGTGTTTCCGGTGATGTCCATGCACCCAGCCTGACCCCTGGCCCTCGAATGCGGCAGAGAGCACTCATCGGGGGATCGGCGATCCCTGGTTGAGCGCGCCGGGACGCCCATACTGGACACATGGACCGTGTGGAGCTCGCCGCGTTCCTGCGGCGCCGCCGTGAGGAACTGCGCCCCGAGGACGTCGGACTGCCCGTCGGCGCGCGCAGGCGGGCGCCGGGGCTGCGGCGCGAGGAGGTCGCGTCGCTCGCCGCCATGTCGACGGACTACTACACGCGCCTGGAACAGCAACGCGGCCCGCAGCCCAGCGAGCACATGCTCGGGTCGCTGGCGCGCGCGTTGCGGCTCGACGACGACGAGCGCGACTACCTGTTCCACGTCGCCGGCCGCAACGCCCCGTCGCCGCGGGTGACCAGCACGCACGTCGCCCCCGCGCTGCAACGGGTGCTGGACCGGCTCGACGACACGCCCGCGCTGATCCTGTCCAACCTCAGCGAGGTCCTGGTGCAGAACCGGTTCGCCGAGGCCCTCTACGGCGACTCGTCCGGCTTCACCGGCCTGGCGCGCAGCGGCATCTACCGCTGGTTCACCGACCCCGACGAACGGCTCGTCTACCGCGAGCAGGACCGCGACCACCAGTCCCGCGCGCAGGTCGCGAACCTGCGCGCCGCCTACGCCACGATGGGCCCGCAGTCCCGGGCCGCCGACCTGGTCCGCGTGCTGCGCAAGGACAGCGCCGAGTTCGCCGAGCTGTGGGAACGGCACGAGGTCGCCCGGCGGTTCGAGGACCACAAGGTGCTCGTGCACCCGCAGCTCGGCGAGATCGAGGTGGACTGCCAGGCGCTGTTCACCGAGGACCAGTCGCAGGCCCTGCTCGTGCTGACCGCGCCGCCGCGCACCGAGGCGTTCGAGAAGATCCAGCTGCTCGGTGTGCTCGGCACGGAGAAGTTCAGCCGAGCCTGAGGACCGTCTCCTCGATCTCGGCTCCCCGCGCCGCCGCGTGGCCGGTGTCCGTGCCGACGACCTGGAAGCCCGCCCGCGTCAGGACCCGGAGCGAGGCCGCGTTGTCGCTGGCGGCCCGCCCGTGGATCGGGCGGACCGGGACCTCCTGGAGCAGCAGCGCGAGCGCGCGGCCCGCCACGCCCTGACCCCAGACGGCGCGGTCGACCCAGTAGGTGACCTCGGTGTCGCCCTCGACGACGAAGGCCGCGATCTGGCCCACGACCCGGCCGTCGCCGACGATCACGCGGTTCGTCGTGTCCTCCCGCGCGATGTTGCGGCGCAGGTGGGCGTCGAACGCCTCCCGGTCGTCCGGGTCCTGGGCGGTGAACGCCGCCATGCGCACCGACTCCGGGTCCCGCATGAACTCGAACAGCACGTCGAAGTCGGACTCCCGCACCGGCCGCAACGCCACGTCCCGGATCACCGCGCCACCTTCTCCGCCAACCACCCCAGTGAGAGCGGGTAACGGTAGTCGATGCCGCCGTGGCCCGCGTCGAACAGCTCGAAGTGCACTCGCTCGTCCGGGATCCCGGCCTCGGCGATCGCCGCCCGGAACGCCTCGGCGCCGAGGTCGAGGTAGTACTCGTCGCTGCGGCCCGCGTCGATCCACACCGCCCGCAGCGACCGGATCGCCTCGGCGTGTCCCGGCACCATCCGCACCGGGTCCCGGTCGAGCCAGCGCTGCCACACCTGCGGCAGCGGCGCGCCCGTCACGGGGTCGAACGGCAGCCGCGGCGTGCCGTCGTCGTCGGCCGAGAAGCACGCCGCGACACCGTAGAGGCCGAGCAGCGTCGCGTCCTCGGACCTGGTGAAGGCGGGACGGCTCCGGAAGTCCGCCCACCACGCGTGGACGTCGTGGTCGTACGCGCGCAACGCCCGCGCGGCCTTGCCGAAGTCCGCGAGGTAGCAGAGCTCGTAGAGCGAGTCGCCCGCGTGCGTGGCCAGCGCGCCGAACAGGTCCGGCCGCAGCATCGGGGTGATCATCGCGCCGAACCCGCCCGACGACTTGCCGGAGATCGCCCGCGACTCGCGGTCGGGGATCGTGCGGTAGTGCGCGTCCACCCACGGCACGATCTCGTCGCACAGGTACGAGTGGTAGCGGCCGGTGCCGGGGGAGTCGACGAACTGCGAGCCGCCGTAGGAGGTCCACGCGTCGACGAACACCACCACGCACGGCGGCGCCCCGTTCGCGAACACCGCGTCGGCCGTCTCCACGAACGGCTGGCGGAACGGCATGCGGTTCGCCCACATGCCGAGGTGCCCGGTGTAGCCCTGGATGACGTACACGGCCGGATAGCGCTCGTCGGTCTCGTCGTACCCCGGCGGCACGTACACCCACAACGGCCGCTCGTGCGGATCGCCGAGGGGGTTGCCGCGCAACAGCTCCGACGTGATGGTGCGCCGGTCGAGCCGGCCGGCGAGTGGGCTGTCCCAGGGAAGCATGGCCCCAGTCAACCACAGTGGACTCACGAGTCCAGAAAACTTATTCTGGACCGCGTGAAGCTCACGGCGAAGGGCCGCGCGACCCGGCAGCGCATCATCGAGGGCGCGGCGGCACACCTGCGCGGCGACGACGCGGCCGGCGTGACGCTGGACGACATCCGGGCCATCACCGGCACCAGCAAGGGCCAGATCTTCCACTACTTCCCGGACGGCAAGGAGGAGCTGTTCCTCGCCGTCGCGCGGTTCGAGGCCGGGCGCGTGCTCGACGACCAGCAGCCCCACCTCGGCGCCCTGACCTCGTGGGCGGCCTGGGACCGCTGGCGCGACTCGGTCGTGGCCCGCTACCGCGCCCAGGGCCGCTCGTGCCCGCTGGGCGTGCTGATGGGGGAGCTGGGCAGCACGCCGGGCGCGCAGGAGGTGATCGGCACCCTGCTGCACCAGTGGGAGGCCGAGCTGCGCCGCGGCATCGCCGAGATGCAGCGCCGCGGCCACGTCGGCGCCTCGGCCGACCCGGCGCGCCTGTCCGCCGCGCTGATCGCCGGCATCCAGGGCGGCGTGCAGGTGCTGAGGTCCACGGGCAGCGCGGCCTACCTGGAGGCCGTCCTCGACACCCTGATCGACCACCTCAAAACTTCTGGACTTGCGGGTCCAAAATAGCGCTCCTAACTTCGGGGTCATGACACAGCGACTGCACGGCAAGACCGCCCTGATCACCGGGTCCACCAGCAACATCGGCCGCGCGACCGCCGTCGCCTTGGCCGCCGAAGGCGTCCACGTGGTCGTCTCCGGCCGTTCCGCCGCCAAGGGCGCCGAGGTGGTGGCCGGGATCCGCGCCGCCGGCGGCAGGGCCGACTTCGCCCGGGCCGACCTCGACGGTTCCTCCGCCGCGAGCCGGGCCCTGGCCGCCGAGGCGACCGAACTCCTCGGCGGACGCGTGGACGTCCTCGTGAACAACGCCGGCATCTACCCGCCGTCGTCCACCCCGTCCACCGACGACGAGATGTTCGACCGGGTCTTCGGCGTCAACGTGAAAGCACCGTTCTTCCTGACCCAGGCCCTCGCGCCGGGCATGATCGCCGCCGGCGGCGGGGTCGTCGTCAACCTGGGCTCGTGGATCACCCGGCTCGGCGTGCCCAGCGGCTCGATCTACAGCTCCAGCAAGGGTGCCATGGAGACGATGACCAGGGCGTGGGCCTCCGAGTACGGCCCGCGGGGGATCCGGGTCAACGCGGTCTCGCCCGGCGTGATCGCCTCCGCCGACTGGGACCCGGCCACCCGCGAGGCCGCCGGCGTGCTGATGCGCGGCACCCCGGCGGGCGGCGCGGGCCGGCCCGAGTCGATCGCCGCGGCGGTCGTGTACCTGGCCTCGGACGACGCCGAGTTCGTGCACGGCATCGTGCTGGACGTGGACGGCGGGCGCACCGGGGTGGCGGTGGTCGCGTCCGCGTGATGCGCGGTGGGGGAGGGGGAGAGGTGGC
>NZ_JBHXCW010000041.1:0-44449 GCF_042725365.1 Lentzea sp. NPDC060358
CCCCAGGGCCTGTCCCGCGGGTCTCGTCCGCGATAGTCGCGACCGAGGGCCCCGGAGACGGCACCGCCGCAACGCCTGAATGCGCCCGGTACGAGGGCGCCGCGGCGGCACCGCCTCCGGGACGCTCGACCGTGACTCTCCTCGAACGGACCCACGGGACACGCCCTAGGCGGACCGGCTCTGCGGGGCCAGCAGTTCGGTGATCGAGTCGAGCGAGATGCCGAGCGCTCCCGCCAGTGCGGCGATCGTGAAGAACGACGGTGTGGGCGCGCGTCCGGTCTCGATCTTGCGCACGGTCTCGGCGGACAACCCGGCGCGGGCCGCGATCTCGACCATGCTCTCCTCGCCGCGGGCGTCCCGGAGCAGCTGACCGAGCCGCCTGCCGCGCTCCCGTTCCAGCGACGTCAGTGGGATGCGCACCATGCCCGCGGATTCTACGCGAAAACCGCAAGCCGGACGGCGTGAGAAAAGTCCGTTGCGAGCACCGGCGAACGAGGCATAGGTTCGAAGTACACAAGAGAGGAGGTGGTCCGAAGTTGTATAGCTACAGGACTCGTGAGGTGGCTGTCCGCTAGGACCGCCTTTGGTGACGCCTAGTCGTAAACCAAGGCAGCCACCCGACCCCCGGACTTCGAGCGCTGGTCCCGCTCGGCCTGCGAGAGCAGGAGTCGTCCGGGGGTTGTCCCGTTTCAGCGCGTTTTCTTCAACGCCTTCAGGTCGGCCACGAACGCGTCGAAAGCTCCGGTGAAGTCCTCGGCCCGCACCACGGCCGACGGGTGCACCGTCACCCCGACCCGGAGCGCTCCGACCCGGGGCACGTCGTGCTCCAGCACCTCGCCGCGGTGCTCGGTCAGCTTGAACGACGGCCCCAGCACCGCCTTCGCCGCCACCGCTCCCAGGCAGACCACGAGCCGCGGCGCGACGACCCGGATCTCCTCCTCGAGCCACGGGAAGCACGCCACCACCTCGCTCCGCCGGGGCGTCTGGTGGATCCTGCGCTTGCCGCGCTCGGTGAACCGGAAGTGCTTCACGGCGTTGGTCAGGTAGGTCTTCGACCGGTCGATCCCCGCCGCCGCCAGCGCCTTGTCGAGCAGTCGCCCCGCCGGACCCACGAACACGTGGCCGTTGGTGTCCTCGCGGTCGCCGGGGCACTCGCCGACCATCATCAGGCGGGCCGGCACGGGGCCCTCGCCGAACACGGTCTGCGTGGCGTCGCGGTGCAGGTCGCAGCCTCGGCAGCCGGCGGCCGCGGAACGCAGAACCGCCCAGTCCTTCCCCGAGGGGACGAACTGGGCGGTGGAAGTGCTCTTACCTGTCCGAGCGGAAGGCATCCTTGACCTTCTCGCCGGCCTGCTTCAAGGCGCCCTTGGCGCGCTCGGCACGGCCCTCGGCCTGCCACTGCTGGTTGTCCGTGGCGTCACCGACAGCTTCCTTGGCGCGGCCCTTGAGCTCTTCTGCCTTGTTGGCGAACTTCTCGTCGGCACCCATGGATCAGGCTCCTTCACTGGCGATCGGCTACGAGGACCGGTTACCCGGCGAGCACGGTCTGAAACAGTTGATAAGGTGATCACTCGCGGTTGAGAACCCAGCCGCAAGCCGATGTGACGGCTTGCTCTGGGTGTGCCCGCCCTTCGCAATGCGCTCCAGAGCAGTCGTCGTCACACCGGCATGCCGCTGTGACCATGACGACCTGAAAGGAGCCGGCGGTGTCGTCCGCGAGAATCACCGCCCTCGAGGCCGAGGTAGCGGGGCTGCGCAAAGCTCTGGTGTCCCGGACTGTCATCGGGCAGGCCTCAGGCCTGATCGCCGCACGCAAACCCTGCACACCCCAGCAGGCTTTCCAGCTGCTGGTCCACATCTCCCAGCACCACAACATCAAGCTGCACGTCGCCGCCGACCGGCTGGTGACGGCGTTCGTGCACGCGCACCTGGGCCGGCCGGTGAATCTGGCCGACCAGGTGCTGTGGGATCACGTCGACGCGACGACCGCGAACGACTCCGGTGAGAGCGACGACGGATTCGCCGAGGAGGTAAGCAGCACGTCGCCCTGAGGCAGCGGGACGGGCGTCGTGCCGAGGTTCACCACCACGCGGGTAGCGCCGCGGTGCAGCACGAAGCACGCCCCGTCCTGCTCCACCACGAACCTGTCCAACCGCGGGTCGGCCAGCTCCGGGCGGGAGCGCCGCAACGCGATCAGGGCGCGGTACGTGTCCAGGACGACCGCGTGATCACCTTCACGGGCCTCCTCCCACCTCAGCCGCGAGTTCTCGACGGTCTGCGGTGACATGGGGTCCGGAACATCCGATTCGCCCCATCCGTGCCGGGAGAACTCCCGGCGCCGGCCGGTCCGGACGGCCTCGGCCAGTCCGGGGTCGGGGAACGAGGCGAAGAACTGCCACGGGGTGGAGGCGGCCCACTCCTCCCCCATGAAGATCATCGGCGTGTACGGGGAGCACAGCACGATCGCCGCCGCGCACACCAGCTTCCCCGTCGAGACCGACGCCGTCAGCCGGTCGCCGGTGGCGCGGTTGCCGATCTGGTCGTGGTTCTGCGTGTAGGCCAGGAAGCGGTGGCCGGGGACCACGGCGGTGTCGACGGGCTTGCCGTGGTGCCTGCCCCGGAACGACGACCAGGTGCCGTCGTGGAAGAACGTCCTCTCCAGCGTCTTGCGCACCGCGTCCGGCGCCGCGAAGTCCTCGTAGTAGCCGGAGGTCTCGCCCGTGAGCGCGACGTGCAGGGCGTGGTGCAGGTCGTCGGACCACTGCGCCTGCAGCCCGTAGCCCCCGCCCTCCCGCGCCGTCACGAGCCTGGCGTCGTTGAGGTCGGACTCGGCGATCAGGCTGAGCGGGCGGCCCAGCCCCGCCGAGAGCGCGTCCACCTCGACGGACATCTGCTCGAGGACGTGCACCGCGCGGTGGTCGGACAGGGCGTGCACGGCGTCGAGCCGCAGCCCGTCCACGTGGAAGTCGCGCAGCCACTGCAGCGCGTTGTCGACGACGTACCGGCGCACCTCGTCCGACCCGGCCCCGTCGAGGTTCAGGCCGGGTCCCCAGTCGTTGCGACCGGCGAAGTACGGCCCGAACTTGTCCAGGTACGCGCCGGACGGCCCGAGGTGGTTGTAGACCACGTCGAGCAGCACGGCGAGCCCTCGGGCGTGGCAGGCGTCGACGAACCGCTTGAACCCGTCCGGCCCGCCGTAGGGCTCGTGCACGGCGCCCCAGAGGACGCCGTCGTAGCCCCAGCCCTCGACGCCGTCGAAGCTGTTGACCGGCATGACCTCGACGAACGTGATGCCGAGGTCGACGAGGTGGTCGAGCTTGCCGATGGCGGCGTCGAACGTGCCCTCGCGGGTGAACGTGCCGATGTGCAGCTCGTAGATCACACCGCCCGGCAGGGCCCGGCCCGTCCAGCCCGCGTCGGACCACTCGAAGTCGTGCCGGTAGACCCGGGAGGCCTCGTGCACGCCGTTCGGCTGCCACAGCGACCGCGGGTCCGGGTACGCCTGGCCGTCGACGACGAACGCGTAGTCCGTCCCCTCGGCGTCGGAGCGCCACCACTCGCCGTCGCGCTTCATCTCGTGGTCGACGCCGTCCACGCGGACCTGCACCGACTCGAGAGCCGGTGCCCAGACCGAGAAACTCACTGATCCCCCCGCACGAGCAGTGCCACCGGATAGCGGTCGAGCAGCGACGCCAGGTCCTGCGCGGCCGGGCGGCCGGTCAGCACGTCCGTCCACCCCCCGCCCCGCCTGCTCGAACCGGGCAGCGGCAGAACCGTGTCCTGCCAGCCCTTCTGCGCCAGCGCCACGGGCAGCCTGGTCGCCACGGTGATCACGTCACCGCGCTCGAACGCCAGCACGTGCTCCGCGGCCGGCCCCTCGGCGTGCAGCGCCCGGTAGCCGCGCAGGCCCCGCTTGCGCACCTGCAACGCCTTGTGCACCACCAGGAGCTTCGCCGCGCCCGACTCGTCGACCTCGGGCAGCCAGCCCGACTCGATGCGCTCGAGCAGCGCGCGCCGCTCGGCGTAGTCGACGGCGCGGCGGTTGTCCGGGTCCACGAGCGAGAAGTCCCAGAGCTCGGTGCCCTGGTAGATGTCCGGCACCCCCGGAGCGGTGAGCTGGACCAGCTTCTGCCCCAGCGAGTTCGACCAGCCGGGCGCCTTGATCCGCTCGGCGAACGTGGCGACCTCGGGCTCGTCGAGCACCTTGGCGGGCCACGCGGCGACCTCGGCGTCGAACTCGGCGTCCCGGTCGACCCAGGAGGTCTTGATCTTCGCTTCCCGCGACGCCTTCTCGAGGTACTGGCCGAGCCGGTCCTCGGTGAGCGGCCACGCGCCGACCACCGACTGCCAGGCGAGCCGGTTGAGCGTCGGCTCGGACAGGCCGTGCCGCTCGCTCATCGCCGACTCGAACGCCAGGTACTCGTCCGGGATCTCCGCGAGGACGGCGAGCCGGGCCCGCACGTCCTCCGACCGCTTGGTGTCGTGCGTCGACAACGCCGTCATGGCCTGCGGTTCACCGGACTCGCGCGTCGCCGCGCGCCGGTGGAACTCCTCCACCGGCAGGCCGAACCTGTCCGGCGAGCCGCCGACCTCGTTGAGCGCCACGAAGTTCGTGTACCGGTAGAACGCGGTGTCCTCGGTGCCCTTCGCGACGACCATGCCGGACGTCTGCTGGATCCGCGTGGCCAGTTCGCCGTGCGGGTCCGCGCGGACCTGCTCGTCCAGCGCGCGCACGGCGGACGACTTGCTCAGCTTCACCGCCGTCTCCCAGTGCGCCGCGCCCTCGGGGAGGTACGAGCGGTACACCGGGAAGTTGACCATCACCTCGGCGACGGCCTGGCAGGCGTCCTCGAACGGCACGCCCTGCACCAGCCGGGCGATCCGGCGGACCTCGGCGACCAGGATCGAGTCGGCCACCTGCTGCCGCGACGAGTGCTCGACGGAGTGGAAGTCGCCGGCGAACGCGTCCGTCGGCGCGATGAACACGCCGCAGATCTCGCGCAACGCGTCGTAGCCGGTCGTGCCGTCGACCGGCCAGCTCTGCGGCAGCGCCTCGTCCGGCCCGAGGATCTTCTCGACCACGAGCCAGCCGTCGAAGTGCTCGCGCAGCCGCCGGAAGTACCCGCCGGGGTCGGCGAGCCCGTCCGGGTGGTCGATGCGCAGTCCCTGCACGCCCCACGACAGCACCTCGCGGTGGGTCGCCTCGAAGACCTCGGGGTCCTCGACGCGGATCGCCGCGAGCTCGGTGATGTCGAAGAACCGGCGGTAGTTGAGCTCGGTGTTGCCGCGCCGCCAGTTCGCCTTGAGGTAGTGCTCGTGCACCTCGTCCTCGGCGTCCTCGCCGAGGACGGGCAGCAGGACCTTGCCCGACGACCAGTCGATGTCGAAGTACCGCGCGTAAGGCGACGCCTGTCCGTTCTCGAGGACGTCCTCCCACCACGGGTTCGGCACGACCATGTGGTTGGGCACGATGTCGACGACCAGGCCGAGACCCAGCTCCGCCAGGCGTTCCTGCAACGCGACCCGCCCGGCGTCGCCACCGAGCTCCGGCCGCGCGCGGGTCGGGTCGACGACGTCGTAGCCGTGCGTCGACCCCTCGCGCGCGTCGAGCATCGGCGAGCCGTACAGCGCGCCGACGCCCAGGCGCGCCAGGTAGTCCGCGACGGCCGTGGCGTCGGCGAAGGTGAACGACGGGGTGAACTGGACGCGGTAGGTGGAGGACGGCGCGCCCATCAGCCCACCCTGCGCAGCACGACGAGCGACCGCGCGGTGAGGTTCAGCGTCTCGCCGGCCGCGACCGGCTTCTCCGAGTCGCCGACCTGACCGGTCGTCGTGTCGACCACGACCGTCCACTCCGGACCGTACTCGGCGTCGGGCAGCGTCACCTCGATGTCCTCGAAGTGGGCGTTGAAGGCCATCAGGAACGAGTCGTCGACGACCCGCATGCCGCGCGAGTCGAGGTCCGGGATGCCCTCACCGTTGAGGAAGATGACGATGCACTTGCCGAAGTCGTCCTCCCAGTTCTGCTCGGTCATCTCCTCACCCGCCGGGGTGAACCACGCGATGTCGCGCAGCTCCTCGCCCTTGCGGATCGGCCGGCCCGCGAAGAAGCGCTTGCGCCGGAACACCGGGTGCGCCTTGCGGAACGCCGTCACCGCGGCGGTGAAGTCGACCAGCTCGGCGTTGGCCTCCACGAGCGACCAGTCGACCCACGAGACCTCGTTGTCCTGGCAGTAGGCGTTGTTGTTGCCGTTCTGCGTGCGGCCGAACTCGTCGCCGTGCAGGATCATCGGCACGCCCTGCGACAGCAGCATGGTCGCCATCAGGTTGCGCCGCTGCCGGGCCCGCAGCGCGAGGACCTCCTCGTTCTCGGTCGGGCCCTCCTCACCGCAGTTCCACGAGCGGTTGTGGCTCTCGCCGTCGCGGTTGTCCTCGCCGTTGGCCTCGTTGTGCTTGTCGTTGTAGGACACGAGGTCGTTCAGCGTGAAGCCGTCGTGCGCCGTCACGAAGTTGATCGACGCGTACGGGCGGCGGCCGTCGTCCTGGTAGAGGTCGGACGAGCCGGTGATGCGCGAGGCGAACTCGCCCATCGTCGCGGGCTCGCCGCGCCAGAAGTCGCGGACGGTGTCGCGGTACTTGCCGTTCCACTCCGTCCACTGAGGCGGGAAGTTGCCGACCTGGTAGCCACCGGGACCGACGTCCCACGGCTCGGCGATCAGCTTCACCTGCGAGACCACCGGGTCCTGCTGCACGACCTCGAAGAAGGTCGCCAGCCGGTCGACGTCGTAGAACTCGCGGGCCAGCGCCGCGGCGAGGTCGAACCGGAAGCCGTCGACGTGCATCTCCGTCACCCAGTAGCGCAGCGAGTCCATGATCAGCTGCAGGGTGTGCGGGCTGCGCACGTTCAGCGAGTTCCCGGTGCCCGTGTAGTCCATGTAGAACTTCGGGTCGTCCTCGACCAGCCGGTAGTACGACTCGTTGTCGATGCCGCGCATCGACAACGTCGGGCCGAGGTGGTTGCCCTCCGCCGTGTGGTTGTAGACGACGTCGAGGATGACCTCGATGCCCGCCTGGTGCAGGGCGCGGACCATGCCCTTGAACTCCTGCACCTGGTTCAGCGGCATGGCCGCGTAGGCGTCGTGCGGGGCGAAGAACCCGATCGTGTTGTAGCCCCAGTAGTTCGACAGGCGCCGCTCCGCGAGCGTGTGGTCGCTGACGAACTGGTGCACCGGCATCAGCTCGACGGCGGTCACGCCGAGCTTGAGCAGGTGGTCGATCATCACCGGGTGCGCGAGGCCCGCGTAGGTGCCGCGCAGCTTCGGCGGGATCTCCGGGTGGTCGATGGTGAGACCGCGGACGTGCGCCTCGTAGATCACGCTTTCGTGGTACGGCGTGCGCGGCGAGCGGTCGTTCGTCCAGTCGAAGAACGGGTTCACCACCACGGACTTCGGCACGAACTCTGCGGAGTCCGCGTCGTTGCGCTCGTCCGGGGAGCCGAACTTGTACCCGTAGAGCGCTTCGTCCCACGCCAGGCCGTTGGAGATGGCCTTGGCGTACGGGTCGATCAGGAGCTTGTTGGGGTTGCAGCGAAGCCCGCGCTCGGGGTCGTGCGGGCCGTGGACGCGGTACCCGTACCGCTGACCGGGTCCGACTCCCAGCAGGTAGCCGTGGTGGACGAAACCGTCCACCTCCGGCAGCCTCACGCGCGTCTCGGTGCCGTCCTCGTCGAAGAGGCAGAGCTCGACGTACTCCGCGACTTCGGAGAACAAAGCGAAATTGGTGCCAACGCCGTCATATCCAGCGCCTAGCGGATAGGGCGTACCAGGCCAGGGTCGCACAATGCTCCTCACACGCAGGTAGCTACCCGCCGACCCTATCCGGCTAACCCGTACCCGGCATCACACCCGTTCGTGCGCCAGGACCAGCTGCCCACGTGCGGCCGTGAGCAAAGTGCGCGCTTCCTGGATCTCGCCGTACTGCAGGTGTTCCCTCGCGGCCTCCGCGCACGCCAGGGCGTACCGCAGGGCCATGTTCCCGTCGTCCACGGGACCCGTGTCCCGCAGCGCGTCACGCAGTGCTTCCTCCGCGTGCCGTGCCCCGTCCACCGGGTCGCCGAGCGCGGCCGGTCTCACCGAGGCGAGGGCCTGCTCGACGGCCAGTTCCAGCACGTCGGTCGATGTCCGCGTGCCCACGGCTGAGCTCATCTCCTACGCCACCTCCAAAACGTTCGTCGTCCGCCGTCGGGTGACGGCCCAACAGTACTCCGCAGGCGTGTGACCTGCCGTTAAGCGGAAGTTTCATCTTCCACGGCCGCGCAGCGGCCTGGTGATCTCGCGGACGCGCGGGAAGAAGTCCTCCAGCACGACCGGCAGCGGGATCCGCCAGTTCGGGTGCTCGTCGATCGTGCCCGGCACGTTGGGCTGCCGGGTTTCCCGCAGAGCGTCCTGAGGGGAGGTCAGGACCAGCGCGCAGGGTGCCTGCGCGAGCAGTTCGTGGGCGCCCTCGACCCGGTCGGCGGCCTGCACGCCCTCCTGGCGCATCAGCTCGTCGAAGTCGGGACCGTCCTGCCCCGCGAAGAACGTCGCGGCGGTCGGCAGGTCGTGGGTCGAGATGCTGGCCATCTGGTTCGGGTTCCACTGCGCGGGAGGGATCAGCGGGTGGCCCTCGGCGTAGTAGTCGCGCTGGAAGTAGAGGACGGCGCTCGTGAGCATGCCGTTCTCCTGCAACGTCTTCGTGACCACCGGCTCGACCGTGCCGAGGTCCTCGCCGACCACGACGGCGCCCGCGCGGTAGGCCTCGAGCGCCAGCACGCCGAGCATCGCGTCGGCGTCGTAGTAGACGTAGGTGCCGCGCGCCGGCGGCTCGCCCGGCGGGATCCACCACAGCCGCCAGAGTCCGGCGACGTGGTCGATCCGGATGCCGTCGGCGTGCTGCAGGACGCTGCGCAGCACCTGCCGGAACGGGCGGTAGCCGGTCTCGGCGAGCCGGTCGGGGCGCCACGGCGGCAGGCCCCAGCCCTGGCCGTCCGCGCTGAACGCGTCGGGCGGGGCGCCGACCGTGACGTCGATGGCGAACGCGTCGGGGTCGGCGAAGGTGTCCGCGCCACCGGGGGCGACGCCGACCGGGAGGTCGTGGATGACGCCGACGGCCATGCCGGCCTCGTGCGCGGCGAGCCGGACGTCCTGCAGCTGGCGGGTGCACAGGTGCTGGACCCAGGCGTGGAACGCGACCCGATCGGGGGACGCCGGCGCGCGGTCCGCGGGCCAGGTCCGCCAGTCGGGGCCGTGCACCTCGGCGAGCGCGCAGTAGGTGGCGAACTTCGCCAGCTCGGCGTCCATCTCGACGTCGCCGCCGGGGAAGAGCAGTTCGAGCGCCTGCCGCTTCGCGTCCCAGATCGCGTCGTAGTCGATCAGGTCCTGGTTCTCCGGCCGCAGGTCGCGGATGAGCTGGCGGGTGCGCGGGCAGGCCTGCAGGAACTCCGCGGTGTCGGTGATGCGCAGGTAGAGGGGGTTCGCGTAGCGGCGGCTGGTCGGCGAGTACGGCGACCGCTCGACGGGGTGCGTGAGGCTCGGCGCCTGCACCGGGTTGACCAGCACGACCCCGGCGTCGAGCTCCAGGCTGCTGCGCCGGGCGATCGTGGCGAGGTCGGCGAAGTCGCCCATCCCCCACGAGTCCTTCGAGCGCGCCGCGTAGAGCTGCAGCATCCAGCCCCACGTCCGCGGCACCTCGGGCAGCGCCTTGGGCGCGACGGCGAGCGTGACGGTCTGGTCCGCCGTGACGATCCGGTGCCAGCCCAGCGGCAGGCTGTCCGGCAGGTGCCGGTCGACCGCGAGCGAGGTGCCGTCCTCCAGCTCGACCGTCGCCGGCCCGTGCAGGTCGTAGGTCTCGTACTCGCGGATCACGATGGTGGGGGGCAGCTTAGCGGCCGCCCTGCGCGCCTGCGCCTCGGCGAGCGCGCGAGCGGCGGCGTCCTCAGTGGACGCGTCCACGCCGAACTGGGCGAGGATCTTCACCACGACGTCGGAATCGACGACCACCTGTTGCTGATCCGCGTTTTCGTACCTCGTGGCCACGCCCCAGGCGTCCGCCAACCGCGCCAGCAAGTCCTCCACAGGTACAAGCTATGTCACAGCTCGGGCAGCATTACCAGAGCAAATGGTCCCTGGTCACCCGATGGGTGCAGGCCGGTCGAGAGCTGAGTTCCGCGTCAATTCGCTCAGACATCCGATGCCTGTTCGGGAATCGCCACGACGGCTTCGACCTCGACGAGATATTCCGGCCCGAACAACGCCGCGACCTGAACCAAGGTGCTCGCGGGGTTGTGGACTTCCCCGAGGGCGGGCCTCAGGATTTCGTCGCGCACGTCGCGAATGGTCTGCACGTCGGACACGTCGAGTACGAACCACGTGAACTTCACGACATCCGACCAGTCCGCGCCAAACCTGGAAATGACGTGATGAAGATTGCTCAACGCCTGCCTGGTCTGCGCGGCGAGGTCGTCCACTCCGACCACGCACCCGCCGGCGTCGACGGCGACCTGTCCGGAGACGAACGCGAGCCTGCCGCTGACCGCCACCGCGTGGGCGTAGCCGGGGGTGTCCGGCAGCGCGGGCAGCTCGGTCAGGCGCTCTTCGGCGGGCATGCGGTCACCCTACGGCCACCGGCCCGCTGGAGTTGCGCACGACCAGTCGCAGCGGGTGCTCGGCCGGTTCGATCAGACCGCCCCTGATCAGCGTGAACAGGTCGGCAACGGCCCGTTCGCCCTGCTCCTTGGCCGCGCCCTCGACCGCGGTCAGCCCGACCACGCGGGTGAGCTCCCGGCCGTCGAGCGAGACGATGGACACCTCGTCGGGCACGGCCCGGCCGTCGCGCTGCATGCGCAGGAAGATCCCCAGCGCCGCCGCGCCGTTGGAACTGATCACCGCCGTCGGCAGCCGTTCGCCGTCGAGCAGCACGTCGACCACCTGCTCGCCGCCGTCGACCGTGGGCGAGCACCAGACGGTCCACTCGGGACGGACTTCCAGGCCGGCCGCCGCGAGGATGCCGTCGTAGGACTCGTCGACCCCGTCGGACAGCACCAGCGCCACGTCCCGGTGGCCGAGGCCGCGCAGGTGCTCGACGGCGGCCTGCAGCGCGTGCCGGAGGTCGGTGTCGTCGACGGTGATGTGCGGGACCTCGAGCGACTCGAGCGCCGTCCGCTCGGTGCCGGTGAGCGACATCGAGAGCAGCAGCACGCCGTCGACCCTGCGCCCCAGCGGCAGCTCGTCGAAGAACTTCGCCCGCGACGCCTCGTCGGCGAGGACGTAGAGCAGGACGTCGTACCCCGCCTGCCGCAGCGCGCCCTCCGCGCCCGCCAGCACGGGGCTGACCTCGGACGTGAGCACCGCGATCGCGTACCGGCGCCCGCCGGCCAACGAGGACGCATCGCGCGCGATGGCGTACTTCATCCGCCGCGCGACCTCGCTGACGTGCTGCCTCGTGGCCTCGGACACGCCCGGCTCGCCCCGCAGGGCGCGCGATACGGTCGCAGCGGACACCCCTGCGGCCTTGGCCACGTCGGACATGCTGGTCACGGCCCGAGCGTATTGGAGATCCATGGAGCCCGGCGACCTCGCCCCCGACTTCACGCTGCCCGACCAGGACGGCACCGACCGCAAGCTCTCCGAACTGCTCGAGAACGGCCCCGTCGTGCTGTTCTTCTACCCCGGCGCGATGAGCCGCGGCTGCACGGCCGAGAGCTGCCACTTCCGCGACCTGGCCGCCGAGTTCGCCGCGGCCGGGGCGCAGCGCGTCGGCATCTCGCTGGACGACGTGGCGACGCAGAAGCAGTTCGCCGAGCAGCACTCCTTCGACTACCCGCTGCTCTCCGACGCCGACGGCGAGGTGGCGGAGCAGTTCGGCGTGCGCCGCCGGTTCGGGCCGATCCCGCTGAAGCGGCACACGTTCGTCATCGGCGAGGACCGCACGGTGCTCAAGGTGATCCGCAGCGAGTTCTCGATGAACGCGCACGCGGACAAGGCGCTGGCGGTCCTCAGGAGCCGGTGATCGCCGACCCGCCGCAGGGCCCGGAGGCGCTGCCGCGACCACGAGTTCCACCGTGGTCGGCCTGTCGAGCGGCGCGTCGGCGGAGCAGGTCCGCGGCGGTGGCGGCCCGTGGTGGCGACCGGCCCCGATGCTCTCGCGCAACGCCCTGATCGCCGGCACGCCGCAGGGCCCGGAGGCGCTGCCACGACCACGAGCTTCACCGTGGCGGCCTGCCGAGCGGCACGCCCCAGGCCGCACCGCCGGCCACCAGCAGCGCGACGGCCAGGACGACCCACGGCCCCTTCCGCCTCCCGCGCACCTCGTGCAACGGAGGCGCGAGGCCGTGGCGCGGCGAACTCCGCGGCGTGGAAGGCCCCACCGCCGGCCTCCGGCCGTGCCCGAACTAGCGCAGCCCGGCCAGGACGAAGTCCGCGATCTCCGCCGCCAGCCGCGCCGGCGACTTCTCCCCGTCCGTCCGGAACCACGTGGGCAGCTGGTTCACCACGCCCATCGCGATCCGCACCACGGTGTCGGCGGGCACGGCCGAGCTGAACTCGCCGTCCGCCTGCCCCTTCTCGACCACCGCGAGGAACGTCTCGTGGTAGCGCCTGCGCTCGGCGCGGAAGTCGGCCATCCGCTCCTGCCCGAGCCGGTGCAGCTCGCGGACGAACACCGCCGCCTCGTCGACCCGTTCCGCGGTCGAGACGACCAGCGACACCAGGATCTCCCGCACGGTGTCCGCCGCGGGCAGGCCCAGCGCGATGATCCGGTCCATGTCGGCGGACTGGGCCGTGATCAGCAGCCGGTAGATCTCGAAGAGCAGGTCGTCCTTCGAGCGGAAGTAGTGGTACAGCGCGCCCTTGGTCACCTCCGCGGCCCTGACGATCTCCTGCACCGAGGTCGCGTCGTAGCCCTGCGACGCGAACAGGCGCACGGCCGCGTCGATGATCTTCTGCTCGGTCGCGCTGGGCACGGTCAGGCCCGCGGTGCCAGTGCGCGGACCTGCTCGACCTGGTCGCCGCCGGTCGGGAGCAGGGCGATGATCGGCGTGTCGACACCGGCGACCTGGTACTCGGCGACGCGCGCCCGGCAGTGCTCCAGCGAGCCGTGCACGACGAGCGCGTCCACGACCTCGTCCGGGATCGCCTTCGACGCGGCCTTGCGGTCGCCCGCCGCCCACGCCTCGTGCATCGGGCGCAGCGCCTCGCCGCGGCCCAGCCAGTCGTGGAACGCCGCGTACGCCGGCACGGTCAGGTAGGTGCTGATGAGCATGCGGCCGAGGGCCCGTGCGGCGTCGGCGTCCTCGGTCGGGCAGACGAAGATGCGCGCCGCGAGCTCCGCCGCGCCCAGCTCGGCCCGCACCTGCGCCACGTCGGTGGCAGCCAGCCAGTTCGTGATGGCGCCGTCGGCCTCGCGGCCGGCCAGGCGCAGCATGCCCGGCCGCAGCGCCGCGAGCATGATCGGGACTTTCGCGGCGGGCGGGCGTTCCAGCTTGAAGCCCTTGATCGAGAACGTGTCGTAGTCGGCGGTGACCTTCTCCCCCGCCAGCGCGGCCTTCAGGAAGCGCAGCGTGTCGCGCGTGCGCTTGAACGGCTCCTCGAACGGGATCGCGTTCCAGCGCTGCACGATCGCGGGCGAGGACGAGCCGATGCCCAGCACGAACCGCCCGCCGGTCACCTCGGCGAGCGTCGCGGCGGTCATCGCCAGGGTGGCGGGCCCGCGCGTGTAGACGGGCGCGATCGCCGGGCCGAAGCGCAGCTCGGACGACCACTGCGCGGCGAGCGCCAGCGGCGTGAACGCGTCCGTCCCGGTCGTCTCGGCCGACCACACGTCCGTGTAGCCGAGCCCGGCGAGCTCGGACACCAGCGCGCGGTGCTCGAGCACCGGCACACTGATCAGCGGCAGCGTGATTCCCCAACGAGCCATGAACGCCTCCAGGTCGCGACTGGAGGCCACCCTACCGACCGGTCGGTATGTCCTACAACCCTCCTACTTCTTCCTCGCGAAGGTCAGCCCGTCCGCGATCGGCACCAGCACCGACTCCACGCGGTCGTCCTGGCGGACGAACCTGTTGAACGCGTCGATCGCGGCGGCGTTGCCCTCCGGCTGGTCGCCGGCCGCCTCGCCGTAGTAGAGCGTGTTGTCCGCGAGCAGCAGCCCGCCCTGGCGGACCCGCGGCACCAGCAGGTCCCAGTAGTGGGCGTACCCGACCTTGTCCGCGTCGATGAACACCAGGTCGACCACCGGTTCCTCCGGCATCGCCGCCAGGGTCTCGGCGGCGCTGCCGATGCGCAGGTCGATCCGGTCGCGCACCCCCGCCGCCTGCCAGGCCTCCTCGGCGATCGCCGTCCACTCCGCGGAGACGTCGCAGGTGATGACCTTGCCGTGCGGCGGGAGCGCCTGCGCGAACGCCAGCGTGGAGTACCCGGTGTAGGTGCCGACCTCGACCACGGTCTGCGCGCCCGTGAGCTTGACCAGCAGGGACAGCAGCACCGCCTGTTCATGCGGGATCTGCATCTCCGCCGAGTCGCCCAGCTCGGCGGTGCGGGCGATCAGCTTCTCCTGGACGGGGGTGGGGTGGCCGGCCTGTTCGCGCACGTAGCGGTAGATCTGCGGCGTCATGACCACGGCCTTGAAGTCGTTCACGCGCGGCCTTCTCTCATAGGTGGGTGAGCAGTCTTCCGAGTGTGTCGCGGTACTCGGGCCGGAGTGGGTGTTTCGCGAGGTCCTGGTCGACAGCGGACAAGACGGCGGTGCGGTGTGCGGCGTAGCGGCTCGCGCACACGTTCTCCCGGCTGACGAGGAAGAACTCGTCGAACCGCGCTCGTTCGGCGTCGGTGATGGGCACGCGCGCCTTCCCCGACTCCCGCAGCAGCGACTGGCCGTCGGGAACGAGTGCGCGCATGACCTCCATGTGCGCCAGCAGATTCGCCTTGCTCGCGGCGGACAGCGGCTCGGCCGCCGCGGACCCCAGCGCGGCGCGGGCCCGGCGCAGCAGAGCGGGCAGTGGTTCGTAGTCACGAGCCCACCGCCCGCTGAACGCCGGGTCGAACGCCGCCATCTTCGGTCTGATGACGTCGTCGTACACCTCCCGGGAACAACTGCCCGAATAGGCGAGCATCACCGAGTACGCGTCATATCCAAGCGCAGCGGCGCGCACCAGCTGCGAATCGGGCTCGCGCGTCAACCGATCGAGTGAAGCACCGAGGAACCGCCACACCAGGAATGCGCCGTGGTGGCCCAGGAACCACCGGTGCACGGCGCGGTCGACCGGGTCCTCCGGCGCGCTGATGTCGATCGGGATCTGGTAGCAGCCGTTGTCGCACGGGATCAGTTCCACGCCGGGCAGCGGCAGCCGCAGCACGGGCAGGTCGACCCAGGTGTGACCCCAGGAGGGCAGGCAGGTGGGAGCGCTCATCGCCGACCCTCCACTTCGGACGCGACGGTGTCGAGCAGGTCGGCGACGCGGCCGATCGTGCCGTCGAGCGGCCGGTCCTCCACGATCGGCGGCACCTCCTCCGCGAGCCGGTCGAAGACCGCCGCGAGGCGGGGTGCCCGCGGCCGGCGCGCGCCGACGTGCACGGCCTGCCGCACCGCGACCGCGAGCCCCGCGTGCAGGTAGCGCAGCAGCCGGGCCTGGTCGAGCGCGGTGAGGGCGGCCTGCGTGCCGAACGGGACGACGTCCTGGTTGTGCAGGTTGGTCGGCAGGCTCTGCACCGACGCCGGTGCGGCCGCCCTGCGCATCGCGGCGACGGTGGCGGTCGCGCCGATCTGCACGCCCTGCAGCGCGTGGTGCTTGCCGGGCAACGGGCTGAGCATCGGCGGCAACCCGCCGGTGCGGCGGGGGTCCACCAGCAGGTCGAGCTGCCGTTCGGCCAGGTTGCCCAGCTGCACGAGCGCGACGTTGAGCTGGTCGGCCGCGAAGGCGCTGGGCTGGCCGAAGAAGTTGCCGCCGTGCACGACCTCGCCGGTCTCCGGGAAGAACAGCGGGTTGTCGCTCACGCCGTTGAGGTCGCGCCGCACGACCTCGTCCGCCTGCCGCACGCTGGTGGCGGCCGCGCCGATCAGCTGCGGCGTGCACCGGATGCTGTAGGCCTCCTGCAACGGCCGCTCGCCCGACGGGGTGCTGCCCGCGAGCCACGTCCGCAGCGCGGCACCGGTGTCCGCCACGTCCGGGTGCCCGAAGGCGGCCAGCAGTCCCACCGACGTGTGCTCGGTGCCGCAGCCCAGGACGTCGACCAGCAAGGCGGACAACAGTTCCGCCGTGCACCGCGCGCGCACCGCCTGCGCCACGGCGAGTCCGAGCGCCGCGGCGGTGACCGAGATGCCGTTGACCAGCGCGAGCGCGTCCCGCCCGTCCAGCGCGATCCTCTCGAGCCCCGCCCGGGTGAGCGCTTCCCCGGCGGGCATGAGCCGCCCCTCGAAGAACGCGTTCCCGTTGCCGCGCAACGCGTGGGCGACGTAGGCGAGCGGCTGCAGGTCGCCGCTCGCGCCGACGGACCCGAGCCGGGGCACCGCCGGGGCGAACCCGGTGTCCAGCATGCGGATCAGCGACGCCACGACCTGCTCGGACACCCCGGATCGCCCCTGCGCCAACGAGAACAGCCGGGCGAGCACGGCGGCGCGGGCGACGGCGGGCGGCAGCAGCTCACCGTGGCCGACGATGTGGTGGATGATCGTGTTGTCGCTCTGGCCCGCGCTGTCCGCGCGGCCCTCGAACTCGACGAGCGGGCCGAAACCCGTTGTGACGCCGTAGATCGCCCGTCCGGATCCGCTCACTTCGAGCACGAATTCACGGCACCGCGCGATCCGTTCCCGCACATCCTCCGAAAGGGTGATGTGCACAGGATTTTCCGCGAGTTCGAGGTGTGCCGGTTCGAGGGCGACCGCCAAGTTCAAGGCAGCAGGGGAAGTTCCGACAGTCATGACGCCTCCTGACGACTGGGGGCCACTCGCGACGATCCCCGTTGACCGACCTGCGAGGAAGGGTCCAATGACGCATTCCCAAGACAAATATCTTGTTTTCGTGCATGCGTGTGGGCCAATTCGTTGCGCGTTGACAGGGAGTTCGCCCACCCGACTGCTCCACCGGCGTGAACTTGCCGGAAAAACCTTGCGTCAGGCGGTTTTCTCCTTCAGGAGCCGACGCAGAACCTTGCCGGACACCGATTTCGGTATCTCGGCCACGAACTCGACCCGGCGCACCTTCTTGTGGGTCGCCACCTCCGCCGCCACGAAATCCACGAGCTCCTCCGCCGTGACATCCGTTCGGATGACGACGAAAGCATGGGGAATTTCACCGCAGAGACGATCGGGAACCCCCACGACCGCCGCGTCCACGACCGCGGGGTGCTTGCGCAGCACGTCTTCCAGTTCCGCGGGGGCGACCTGGTAGCCCTTGTACTTGATGATCTCCTTGATCCGGTCGACGACGTGGAACCGCCCGTCGCGGACCCGCACGAGGTCGCCGGTGCGCAACCAGCCGTCCACGAACGCCTCGCGCGTCGCCTCCTCGTCGCCGAGGTAGCCGTCCATCACCTGGGGGCCGCGGATGAGCAGCTCGCCCTCGTCGGCGTCGGAGTTCGTGCCGGGTTCGACGATCCGCGCCTCGGTACCGGGCGCGAGGACGCCGACGCTCGTGGGATCGCTCTCCAGGTCGTCGTCGAAGGTCTGGTGCGTCCCGCCCGCCTCGGTGAGCCCGTAGCCCTGCCGGACGGGCGCCCCGAGCTTGCGCTCGGCCTCCCGGCGGATCGCGTCGTCGAGCGGAGCGGCACCGCAGAGCACGAGCTTCAGACGTGGTTGCGGCGGCGGGTCCTCGTGGTCGGCGATGGCGGCGGCGAGCGGGGGCACGAGGAACGCCCGCGTGACGCGGTGCTCGGCCAGGCGGTCCAGGTACGTGCCGGCGTCGCTGCGGGGCATGGTCACGAGCGTCGCGCCGCCGAGCAGGCCGGAGTTGAGGACGATCGTGAAGCCGTAGACGTGGAAGAACGGCAGGTTCGCGGCCAGCACGTCGGTGCCGTCGATGCGCCACCCCGGCCGGTGCTGCTCGAGGTTCGCGACGACGGCGCGGTGGCTGAGCCGCACGGCCTTGGTGAGACCGGTGGTGCCGCTGGAGAACAGGATCGCCGCCGTGCTGCGCGGGTCCACGAGCGGGAGCGTCTCGGCGTCGCCCTCGGGGAGGTCGTCGAGGTCGAGCGTCGCGGTGACGTTCGCGAGCGCCTTGAGCTTCCCGGCCTCGTGCGGCGGGAGGAGGGGGTTGAGGAGCGCCACCGTGGCGCCCGCCGCCATCACGGCGTGCAGCCCGACGGCGAACCGCGGCCGGTTCGCGCTCGCGACCGCGACGGTGTCACCGGGCCCGATCCCCTGGCGGACAAGGCCTCTCGCCGTCCGGCCGGCCTGCTCCGCGAGTTCCGCGTAGGTGATCGCCTCGCCCGTGACGGCGTCCACGAGCGCGACCTTGTCGTTGTGCGGCGCGTGTTCCAGCACGTGCTCGGGGACCGTGACCTCGGGAACGGTCACCGCCGGCAGTGGGCTGCGGTAGATCACAGGGGCGGCTCCCGCGTCCACGCCGCCGGGCGGGGCTACCAGGCGGCGTGGCCGGAGGATAACGGCACCGTTCGTGGCCGTTCGACCACTTGCACCCGCTCGGCCTACCGGCTAAAGGCTGACGCCGCGCTCCGCGAGCCACCCGACGGGGTTGATCTTCTGCGAGCCGCCGACCCACACCTCGAAGTGCAGGTGCGGCCCGGTCGACTGACCGCGGTTGCCGATCGTCGCGATCTGCTGCCCGGCCTTCACCTGGGCGCCCTGCGCGATGTCGATGGTGTTCATGTGCCCGTACACGGTGATCGTGCCGTCGGCGTGCTGGATCCGCACCCACAGCCCGAACCCGGAGGCGGGCCCGGCCTCGACGACCGTCCCGTCCATGGCCGCCACGATCGGCGTGCCGATGGCGTTGGCGATGTCGACGCCGTTGTGGCTGGTGCCCCAGCGAGCACCGAACCCGGACGTGAACGTCCCCCGGGCCGGCCGCACGCACCGGGGCTTGCGCGCCTCCTCCTCGGCGGCGATGCGCGCCGCCTCGGCCTGAGCAGCCTCCTGACGCTGCGCGTAGGCGCCCTCCGCGGACCGCAACGCCTCGCGGACGTGGAACTGGGCCTGGATCTGCTCGGCCTGCAACAGCTTGCGCGTCTCCGCGCCGGTGTCGAGCGAGTGGATCGTCTGCGGACCCGGGTCGGGCTGCGCCGTCATGGCAGCCGCGAGGTTCTTCGTGGACGCGACGGGAACGATGCCGTCGATCGGGGTGACCGCGGCCATCGCCTGGGTGACGCCGGCGCCGATCAGTGCGCCCGCGGCGATGACTGCCGTGACGGCCTTCTTGCGGTCCAGGTCCACTCTGTCGATCACGTCGACCAGCGAGCCCTTCGCTCGATGCCGTGCCAAATCCTGCCTCCATGCACTCGGGGAGGGTTCGACCGCGCGCCGCCCGGCTTCGGGGGCCGGGACTCGTGCTCGCTGCCGGGCGTTCGGGCGCCTGGCGGACTGGACCGCTTCGGGGGCTGGTCCGTGTCCTCGCGGTTATCGAACCGTGACATGCGGCAGGGAACGTAACCTCGCGTCATCGGCGGAGGCAAGCGAAGTGGGGGTTCACGTGATGAGCCCCACTATTTGCTACTCAGCGTAGTCAGCCTGTTTCGGCGTTGATAACGACTTCTGGACCAATGCCTGTCTTCGGTGTTTGTACTGGTCAGTCGCTTTATCGTGAAAGCCCGCGGAGCGGGGCTCGGTCGGTCCCGCTGCGCGCCGATCCGCGCGTTCCCCATCGCGCTCTCCGCGCCCTTCGCCGCCCTCGACTGGCCCCCTCCACACAGCAAAGGGCCGCCGGACGCACCTGGCGTCCGACGGCCCTCGTGTCGAGCAGGTCCCCCCGCGCGGCCGGCCCTACTTGTACTTCGCGGCCGCCGGCGGGAGCGGGGCCACCGGCAGGCCCTCGTGGATCACCTTCATCGCGTTGAACCAGGTCGGGGCCGCCACCTGACCACCGAAGACGCCCTGCGAGCTGCCAGGGCAGAAGCGGATCGGGTTCGCGCAGATCACCTCGGGCCGGTTGCCGTCGGCGTAGGTCATCACGGCGCCCGCGTACTGCGGGGTCGCGGCGAGGAAGGCCACCGACTTGTGCTCTTCGGTGGTGCCCGTCTTGCCGATGGTCGGGCGGTTCCAGCCGGAGGCGGAAGCCGCGGCCGCCGCCGTGCCCGAGCCGTTCGTGTCGTGGGACATGCCCTGGGCGAGGGAGTCGGCCAGGTCGCTGTTCACGGCCTGCTCGCAGGGCTTCTCCTTGAGCGGCATCTCCTTGCCGTAGCGGTCGAGGACCTTCTCCACCGGGGTGGGCGGGCACCAGGTGCCGCCGGAGACGATGGTGGCGGCCACGTTCGACAGCTCCAGGACGCTCGTCGCGCCGGGGCCGAGGGTGTAGGAGCCCGCGTTGTTCTGCTTCGTCCAGTCGCCCTGGGTGGGGCCGTTCGACTTGTCCGACTTGATCGGCTCACCGGCGCGGTTGACGCCCTGCAGGGTCTCGCGCATGCCCAGGCGGTAGGCCATGTCCACGACGCTGTCGAGGCCGGCCTTCTCCTGCAGCATCACGAAGCCGGTGTTGGGCGAGGTGGCGAGGGCCTGGGTCAGCGACATCTTGTCGTTGTAGTTGCCCGCGTTCTCGACCTTCCACGGCGCGCCGCCGTTCGGGTAGACCTTCGAGAAGTAGACCTTCGGGACGTCCATCTGCCTGTCGATGCCGATGACGCCCTTCTCCAGGGCCGCGGCGGCGGTGAAGACCTTGTTCACCGAGCCGGGGCCGAACGGGAGGACCTCGGCGGGCACCGGGCGGGCGACCTGGCCGAGCTCGGCGTTGTTGCCGTAGTCGCGGGAGGCGACGAGGGCGCGGACCTTGTGCTTGTTCTTGCCCGGCTCGACGACCGACATCACGTTCGCGATGCCGTTCATCGTCTTCGCGACCTGCTGCTCGGCGGACTGCTTCGCGGCCCTGGTGGCCTTCGGGTCGAGCGTGGTCTTGATCGTGAGGCCACCGCGCTGCAGCTGCTTGTCGGTGACGCCGGCCTCGCGCAGGTAGTCGAGCAGGTAGGAGCAGAAGAAGCCGTAGATCGGGCCGTCACCGGCGCCGACGCAGCCCTTCGGCAGGATCTGCAGGTCCTCGACGACGCCCAGCGGCGCGGCCTTGTACTCCTCGGCCTTCGCCTTGGCCTCGGTCTCGTCCGCGCCGAACGCGCCGTTCTCGCGCATCTTGTCGATGACCGTGTTGCGGCGTTCCAGCGCCTTCTCGGGCGCGGCGCCGGGGTTCAGCGACGACGGGCGGTTCGCGATCGCGGCGAGCAGGGCGGCCTGCGGGACCGTCAGCTTGTCGGCGGTCGTCTTGAAGTACGCCTTCGCGGCGGCGCCGACACCGTAGGTCTGGTTGCCCAGCGGCACGATGTTCAGGTAGCCGGTGAGGATCTCGTCCTTGGTCATCTGCTGCTCGAGCTGCAGCGCGACGCGCGCCTCGCGCATCTTGCGGCCGATCGTGGCCTCGGTGGCCTTCTCCCAGGCCTCCTGCTCGTTGTCGGCGCCGAGCACGAACGCCATGTAGTTCTTCACGTACTGCTGGGTGAGCGTCGACGCGCCCTGCGTCGCGCCACCGTCGACACCGGCCTTGGCGGCGGCACGGGCGATGCCCTGCCAGTCGACGCCCTGGTGCTCGTAGAAGCGCTTGTCCTCGATCGCGAGGATCGCGGCCTTCATCGTGTCCGAGATCTGGTTGGCGTCGAGCGGTACCCGGTACTGGTCGTACAGGTAGGCGATCGGCTCGCCGTTCATGTCCTGGATCGTGGTGACGAGAGGCAGCTCACCCTTCGCGAGGTCTCCCGACGTCTGGTCGACGGTGTCGGCGGCGCGGTTGGACGCGAGACCGAGACCTCCGACGAACGGGAACACCATCGCGGCGAGGAGCACGCCCGCAGTCAGGCACAACCCCAGCAACTTGACCAAGCCTGACGCGCGTGCGGCGAACAACCCGCAACTCCTTCCGAACTTCAACCCCGGAGATTTCCCCTACGTATTAAGTCGCGCGGGAGGCCCGTGAGGTTGCGTCCGCTGATCGACTGTTTTCAACCTACCGGAGCAACCGGAGACCGATCGTCGGGCTGGCCCTCCTCACCTCGACGCCCGTGTGGTCGGGCAGCACCTCGTCGAGGAACCCGTAGCGCGACAGCTCCTCGTCGGGCCGCCTGCTCACCGTCCGCCACCACACCGCGATGTCGCCCCAGCCGGGTGCCGACAGCGATCCGCCGAAGTGCTGCACGGACAGCGCGGCGCACAGGTTCGCGAAGCGCACCCGGTGCTCGAGCGGCCACCCGGCCAGAGTGCCCATGACGAACCCGGCTCCAAACACGTCGCCGGCACCGGTCGCGTCGAGCTGCGCGACGTTGAGGCCCGGCACGTCCACGCACTCGCCGGTGGCGCTGTCGACCGCGACCGCTCCCCCGCCGCCGCGTGTGACGACCACCACGGGCACGTGCTCGGCGAGCTTGCGCGCGGCGGCCTCCGGCGTGTCGGTGCGCGTGTACCCCTGCGCCTCGACGTGGTTCGGGAGGAACACGTCATACCCGTCGAGCCGGCGCAGCAGCTCCGGCGACCACGCCCCGGTCCGGTCCCAGCCGATGTCGGCGAAGAGCTTCGCGCCGTTCCGCTTCGCCGTGCGCACCCACTCCTCGTCCTCGGCCTGGATGTGCACGAAGCACGCCTTCGCGGGCGGCGGCGGGTTGAAGAGGTCGTCGGCGATGACGGGCGACTTGTGCCCGTGCGTGACCATCGACCGGTCGCGCTCCATCGCCATCGACACGGTCACCGGCGAGTGCCACCCGTAGAACCGCCGGCAGTAGGTGAGGTCGACGCCCTCCTGGTCGGCCAGCACGTCCCAGCAGAAGTCGCCGTAGGCGTCCTCGCCGAACGCCGCCGCCAGCGCCGTCCTGAGCTCGAGCCGCCGCAGCGCCACGGCGAGGTTCGCGATCCCGCCGGGACACGACCCGAGCCCGTCCGCCCACACCTCGGTGCCCGCGGCCGGAGGACGGGGCAGCCCGGTGAAGATGATGTCGAGGAAGACGGTGCCCGTGAGCAGCACGTCGTACTCCTGATCAGCCATGCGTGAACCTTGCCATCCGCGACCGGTGTTCATGCGCTAGAAACGACCGTCGTGGGGGTTCCGCTCAGGAAGAACGTTCAGTTCCAGCTGCTGTGGGCGGGTGGCGCCGTGTCGCAGCTCGGCACCACGACCACGGCGCTGGCGACACCGCTGCTGGTCCTCGCGCTCACCGGGTCGCCGCTGCTGGCGGGTGCGGTCGGCGGTGTGCGGGCCGCCGCGCTGATCCTCGTGCTCGCCCCGGCGGGGGTGTGGGTGGACCGCTGGGACCGGCGGGCGGTGCTCGTGGGGAGCCAGACGGCCCAGGCGGGCGCCGCCGCCGTGCTGGCTCTGGCGGTCTTCACCGGCCGCGCCGAGATGGTGGCCTTTTTCGTCGTGGCGGTCGTCGACGGCGTGTGCAGCGCGTTCTCCGGTCCCGCACGCACGACCGCCATCCAGGCCGTGGTGCCGAAAGACCAGCTGAAGTCCGCGTACGCACAAGAGGAGGCACGCGGTCACGCCGCACGGGTCGCCGGCCCCCCGTTGGGCGCGCTCCTGATGGCGGCGGGCCGCTCGGTGCCGTTCGTCGTCGACGCGATCACGTTCGCGGTGGCCGCCGTCTGCGCCTGGTTCGCCAAGATCCCCGCACGGGCCGGGCAACGCCCACGCCAGAAGATGCGGCACGACCTCCGCGAAGCGGCCGCCTGGCTCTGGCACGCGCGAGGCCTGCGCAACCTCACGGCCGTCTTCCTCGTGCTCAACCTGCTGGGCGGCGCCACGCTGCTGCCGGTGATCGTGCTGGTGGGCGACCGCGGCGGCTCCGCGCTCGACACCGGCGTGGTGTTCGCGGGCATCGGCATCGGCGGCGTCCTCGGCTCACTGCTCGCACCCCGCGTCTCGCTCGACCCCGGCAGGCTCGTGGTCGTGGTGCTCGTCGTGTTCGGGCTCTGCACCCTCGCGATGGCGCTGCCGTTCGGCGTCTTCTGGCCGTTCGTGCCGTTCGCGGTCACCGCGGTGGTCACGCCGCTGATCAACGTGGCGGTGTCCGCGCTGTTCACCGCGCTGGTGCCCGAGGACATGATGGGCCGCCTGGACGGCATCACCACGTTCGCCGGGCGGGTGCTGACCCCGCTGGCGCCCGTGCTCGGCGGGGCGCTGGCGGCGACGGTCGGCGGCGGCCCGGCGTTGCTCGTGCTCGGCGCGCTGGTCCTGGTGACGGCCCTGGTGGCGGCGTTCTCGGACCTGGCTATCCCTCTTCCGCGATCATCTCCCGCATCCGGGTGAGCGCCCGGTGCTGGGCCACCCGCACCGCGCCCGGCGTCGACGCGACGGCGAGCGCCACCTCCTCCGCCGACAGGCCCACCGCGACCCGCAGCACGAGGATCTCGCGCTGGCGGGGCGGCAGCTTGTGCAGCAGACGCGTGACCTGGGCCATCATCTCGCCGTTGACGGCGTGCTGCTCGGGGCCGTCGTCCAGCGACGGGCAGTCCGGCAGCTCCGGGACGACCTCCGCGCGGTTGCGCACGGCCTTGCGGCGGGCGTCGGCGACCTTGTGCGCGGCGATGCCGTAGACGAAGGCCAGGAACGAGCCCGGCTCGTAGCGGTACTTGGACAGCGCGCCCAGCACCGCCACGCAGACCTCCTGCGCGATGTCCTCGGCCGAGACCAGGGTGCGCTCGCGGCCGCCGACGCGGGCGCGGCAGTAGCGCACGATCAGCGGCTGGATGCGGCCGAGCAGGTGCTCGACCGCCCGTCTGTCCCCGTCGAGGGCGGCGTCGACGAGATCCGCGAACTCCGCCTCGGCGAGCCACTGGCTGGTGACCGGCGCCTGGGACACCCGGCGGCGCACTGGCACCGCTGGCCGGTTCCAGACCTCCGCGCCTCCACCGGGCGCAAGGACCGCGACACCACCACCGGTACGCACGGCTGCGGGCTGAACCATCCCGGCGACCTCCTCCACTACAGCGACACTCGGGGCTTCACTGGAGTAGAGAACGCAGCGAGCCGTTTGATACCGCCTGCTTCCAAGAGGACCACGAAGTCCAGCCGGGTGGGACGAGCGGCACCCTTTTGAGGTAGAACGTGGTCCTAATGGCCCAGTCTTTCGGCCATGCCGAACTGCTGGACCCCCAGGTAGCCGACGCGGAATCCGGCCTCCGAATAGGCCAGGTAGAACTCCCACATGCGGCGGAACGTGTCGTCGAAGCCCAGCTCACGGACCTCGTCCCACCGGGTGAGGAACGTTTCCCGCCAGCGCCGCAGCGTCTCCGCGTAGTCCTGGCCGAACGACCGGGTCTCGGCGATCCGCAGCCGGGTGTGGTCGCGGACCGACTCCTCGATCGAGCGCACCGACGGGATGAGCCCGCCGGGGAAGATGTACTTGTGGATCCAGGTGTAGCTGGCCTTGCTCGCGATCATGCGGTCGTGCGGCATGGTGATCGCCTGCAGCCCCACCCGGCCGCCCGGCGCGAGCACGCGGTCGAGCATCGAGAAGTACGCGGGCCAGTACTCGGCGCCGACGGCCTCGATCATCTCGACGGAGACGACGGCGTCGTACCGGCCGTGTTCCTCGCGGTAGTCGCGCAGGTGCACCGTCACTCGATCGTGGAGGCCCGCGTCCCTCACCCGGTCCAGCGCCAGCTTCCGCTGTTCCGCGGAGATGGTCAGCGACGTGACGGTGGCGCCGCGCTGCGCCGCCCTGATCGCGAGCGCGCCCCAGCCCGTGCCGATCTCGAGCACGCGGGAGCCCGAGCGCACGCCCGCGTAGTCGAGCACGCCGTCGATCTTGCGCAGCTGGGCGGTGCGCAGGTCGTCGGAGGGGCTCTCGAACAACGCCGACGAGTACGTCATCGTCTCGTCCAGGAAGGTCGAGAACAGCTCGTTCGACAGGTCGTAGTGCCGGTGGATGTTCTGGCGGGAGCCGGCCACGTCGTTGATCTCGGTCTGCTGCCGCTCCGCGATCCGCCGCAGCCGCTGCAGACCGGGCGGGATCAGGGTGGAGAGCTTCGCCGCGAACACCGAGAGCACGTCCGCGAGCTCGTCGGCGTCCCAGTCGCCCACCATGTAGGCCTCGCCGAAGCCGATCTTGGCGTCGGCGCCGAGGCGGTGGAAGAACTCCGCGGGCCGCACCAGCCGCATGACGGGACCGCCACCGCCCCAGGTCTTGCCGTCGGGCAGACGCACGGTCACCGGCAGCGTGCGCACGGCGTTGCGGAAGAGCGACTCCGCGATCCGCGCGCGCAACGGCGACCGCGGCGCCGTGAAGAGCCCTGGCCAGACGCCCTGGCTGGGAAGGGGCAACGACAACGTGCTCATCCATCACTCCTGGGGATGATCGGGATGCGCCTGAGGTAGAGCGCGATTCCGTGACGGCGGATCAACGCGGAGACGCGCTGGGGCATGAGCGGACGACGCAGGAGCATGCGCAGACCCGAACTGCGCTCGCCCTTCATCGTGGCGCTGAAGGTGGTCTTGCCGTTCTGCCGCAACGCGATGGTCACCGAGAGCCGGTCCCCCGGCTTCGGCATCTTCATCACGTAGTGGCCGTCCACCTCGAGGAACGGGGAGACGTAGAACTCCTTGCCGACCGACGCCCTGCCCTGGTCGTCGGTGCGCAGCAGGTAGCAGTGGCGCCCGCCGTAGGTGTTGTGGACCTCCGCGACCACGCACACGAGCTCGCCGGAGGCGTCGTGGCACCAGTACACGGACAGCGGGTTGAAGACGTAGCCGAGCACGCGGGCGTTGGCGAGCATCAGGACCTGCCCGCCGCCCAGTGCGATCCCGTGACCGGCCAGCCACTCCTCCAGGTTCTCCCGGATCGTGCGGTCCGGCGAGCCGAGGTGGTCGCGCGCCTCGAACTTCGCGAACGGTTTCACCCACCAGGGCAGCCGCGGCAACTCGTCCAGGTCCACCAGCCACATGTAGGCGCGGTGGTGGAACGAGCGGTCGATCAGCTCGCGGCGGCTGTGGGTGATGAGGACGTCGTAGATCACCAGTCCGCCCCGAAGTGCGCGGCCGCGCGCACGCCGGAGGCGCAGCCGTCCTCGTGGAAGCCCCAGCCGTGGTACGCGCCGGCGTAGGCGGTGGCGGACGTGTTGATGCCGGGCAGCCGGCGTTGCGCCGCAACGGACTCCGGCGTGTAGATCGGGTGCTCGTAGGTCATCCGCGCGATCACGCGCGACTCGTCGACGGCGTGCGGGTTGAGCGTGACGACGAACTCGCGGGGCGTGTCCAGGCGCATCAGCCGGTTCATGTGGTAGCTGACGAGCACCTGGTCGCTGGACTCGCGGCACGCGCGCTTGTAGAGGTTCCAGGACGCCTTGGCGCCGTTCGCGCGCGGCAGGATCGACGCGTCGGAGTGCAGCCAGGTCTCGTTGCGCGAGTACTGGAACGCTCCTAGCACCTCCTTCTCCTCGCGCGTCGGGTCGGCGAGCAGCCCCAGCGCCTGGTCCGGATGCGTGGCGACGACGACGTGGTCCGCGGTGTGCAGCACGTTGTTCTCGTCGCGGATCTCGACGCCGCCGCCGGTGCGGGTGATCGCCCGGACCGGCGTGCCGACGTGCACGGCCTTCAGGCCCTTGACGGCGCGGTCGACGTAGGTGCGCGAGCCGCCGACGACGGTCTTCCACTGCGGGGTGCCGCCGATGGAGAGCATGCCGTGGTTGCCGAGGAACTCGAACAGGTACCAGGCCGGGTACTTCATGCTCAGCGCCGCGCCGGACGACCACACCGCGCTGACCAGCGGGATGATGAAGTGGTCGACGAAGTAGCGGGAGTAGCCGCCGATCGCGAGGAACGCGCCGAGCGTGACGTCGTGGGCCTCCTCGTGGTCGAGGACGCGCTGGGCGTGCCGGTAGAAGCGGGTGATCTCGGCGAGCATCCGCAGGTACCGGCCGTTGGTGGCGTTCTTCGACTGCGCGAAGAGCCCCGGCAGCTTCCGGGCGCCCGCGTACTCCAGGCCGCAGCCGTCGCACCGGACGCTCATCGACATCTCGGAGTCCTGAGTGGACACGCCGAGCTCGCGGAAGAGCCGGATCAGGTTCGGGTACGTGCGTTCGTTGTGGACGATGAACCCGGAGTCGACCGCCACGCCGTCCACGTCGTGCGTGTGGGCGTGACCGCCGAGCCGGTCGTCGGCCTCGAACAGGGTGACGTCGTGCTTGCGCTGCAGCACGTAGGCAGCCGTGAGCCCGGCGACGCCTGCTCCGATGACGGCGACCTCAGCCACGCGAACCTCCCAGGGGAACGTCGAGACCGCGCGGTGAGGCCTCGTGCATCGCATTCGCGATGTCCGGTGCCATCGGTTCGAGCCCGAGCTCGCCGTGCACGAAGTCGACGACGAGCCGGGTCCAGTCGCGCGCCCGCTTGAGCATCGCGTGACCGTCGCCGACGACGCTGAACCGCGCGACGCGGTCCGTGACGGTCTTGGCCTGGCGGGCGAACTGCAACGACCTGGCCGGGTCGGTCATCCGCTCTTGGTCGCCGTGCGCGATCAGCAGCGACCGGCCCTCCAGCTGCTCGAACGGCTCACCGGGCACGAGCCAGGGCGCGAGGGCGCAGACGGCCACCACGTTCGGGTGCCCGGCGACCCGCAACGCCGTGCGGCCGCCCATGGAGTGGCCGACGAGCACGACGGGGACGCCGGGGTGCTGCTCGGTGATCCGGTCGAGCGCCCACCGCGCGTCCTTGACCGGGTCGAGGCTCGGCGCGTTCCACCCGCGGACCCGGTAGCGCAGGGTCCAGACCTCGACGCCGGGTGCCCTCAGCGCGCGGGCCAGCGGAACCATCCGCAGGTACGCGAGGTTGTGGCGCCGGACGGGTTGGGTGCCGTGTTCCCGGCCGCCGTGCAGCACGAGCACGACTGCCTTCGTACCGCCTTGCGGTTTCGCCACGTCTACATGCGGATGCACGTGGGAATGTTCGTGGGGCCGAGCCCCCTGGCTCGCTCGTTGAGAGCCAGCTCACACCCGGGGCACGAACTGCTCCAGCGCCGTGTCCACGAGCCCGTCGACCAGGTCCGCGTCCCCGACCGGGCTGGTGCCGATCAGGGCGATCCCGTGCAGCGTCGCGAGCAGCACGAGCCCGAGCCGGTCGGGGTCGTCCCCGCGGAGCACGCCCTCCGCCTGCCCCCGCACGACCAGGTCCTTCATCAGCCCGAACGCCCCGTCGGCCGCCTGGTCGATGCGGGTCGCGCCGGGCTGGTGCTTGCTGCCGTACATCAGCTCGACCAGTGCCGCGTTGTCGCAGGCGAACCGGATGTAGGCGGTCATGACGGCGCGCAGCCGCGTCACGGTGTCGTCGCTGCCCGCGGCCTCGCGCAAGGCGGTGTGCAGCCGGGTGAACCCGTCTTCCGCGAGCGCGTCGAGCAGCGCCTGCCTGGTCGGGAAGTGCCGGCGCGGCGCGGCGTGGCTGACGCCGATCTCCCTGGCCAGGTCGCGCAACGCGAGCTGGTCGGCGCCGCGCTCGCGCAACCCCCGTTCGGCCGCCTCGAGCAGCGCGGCGCGGAGGTTGCCGTGGTGGTAGGGGCGGTCGTCGATCACCGCCCGATCATAGCGAGTGTTTTCGTTGACTACATTGTTGTCGATGGCTACTTTGTAGCTCATGACAACATTCAGCGCCTCCGACGTTCCCCCGCAGACCGGCCGCACCTTCGTCGTCACCGGGGCGAACAGCGGCATCGGCCGTGCCGCCGCCCGCGTGCTCGCCGGCAAGGGAGCGCGCGTCGTGCTCGCCGTGCGCGACCTCGGCAAGGGCGAGGAGGCGGCCGCGACGATGACCGGTGACGTCGAGGTCCGCCGCCTCGACCTGGCCGACCTCGCGTCCGTCCGGGCGTTCGCCGACGACCTCGACGGGCCGGTCGACGTGCTGGTCAACAACGCGGGCGTGATGATCCCGCCGCTGACGCGGACCGCGGACGGCTTCGAACTGCAGTTCGGCACCAACCACCTCGGCCACTTCGCGCTCACGGCACTGCTCCTGCCGCGCGTGCGGGAGCGGGTCGTGACGGTCTCCTCGACCGGCCACCGCGCGGGCGAGATCGACTTCGACGACCTCAACTGGGAGCGCAAGCCCTACCGGCCGATGGGCGCCTACGCCCAGTCCAAGCTCGCCAACCTGCTCTTCACCGCGGAGCTGCAGCGCAGGCTCACCCGCTCCGGCTCACCGGTGATCGCGACGGCGGCGCACCCCGGCCTCGCGGCCACGAACCTGATCCGCTCGCAGAGCAGGGGTGCCCGGCTGGTGGAGAGGGTTGCCGGACTGGTGGCGCAGAGCGACGAGGCGGGCGCCCTCCCGACCCTGTTCGCGGCGGTGCGCGAGCTCCCCGGCGACAGCTACGCGGGCCCCGGCGGCCTGTTCGGGGGACGCGGCGCGCCGAAGCTGGTCGGCCGCTCGGCGAAGGCCCGCGACACCGCCGTGGCGCGGCGGCTGTGGGACGTCTCCGAGGAGCTCACCCGACCGGCCACGCAGTAGGGTTCGAACTCGTGATCGAGCACATCAGCATCGAAACCGGAGCAGGCACGTTCGACGCCATCGCGTCCGGTCCGCAGGACGGCCGCCCGGTGCTGCTGCTGCACGGTTTCCCCGAGGCCGCCCTCGAGTGGGAGCACCAGGTGGCGGTGCTCGGCGTCAACGGCTTCCGCGCCGTGGCCCCCGACCAGCGCGGCTACTCCCCCGGCGTGCGCCCGGAGCAGGTGTCGGAGTACACGGTCACGCACCTCGTCGGCGACGTGGTCGCGATGGCCGACGCCCTCGGCTGGACGACGTTCGACCTGGTCGGCCACGACTGGGGCGGCGCCGTGGCGTGGTGGACGGCGATCGAGCACCCCGGCCGCCTGCGCACGTTGTCGGTCTTCTCCACACCGCACCCCGGCGCCCTGAAGACCGCTCTCCAGTCCGACGAGGAGCAGCGGATGCGGTCGCAGTACATGCTCGACTGGCGCGAGCGCAGCACCGAGAAGCGCATGCTGGACAACAACGCCCACGCGCTGAAGCAGATGTTCGAGTGGCGGGTGCGGCCCTCGCACGTCGAGGAGTACGTCCAGCGCCTGTCCGAGCCGGGTGCGCTGACGGCGGCGCTCAACTGGTACCGCGCGGGCAAGCCGCACGGCGCCGCGGACAAGATCGGCGTCAAGACGATGTACGTGTGGAGCACCGGGGACGTGGCGTTCGGGTCGGTGGCCGCGTTCGAGACCGAGAAGTGGTGCACGGGCGCCTACCGGTTCGAGATGGTGGAGGACGTCAGCCACTGGATCCCCGAGGAGATCCCGGAGGCCACGTCCTCGCTGCTGCTGGAGCACTTGAACTAGGTTCGGACGCATGCGCGTCGCCGGTCTGCTGCTGGCCGCGGGAGCAGGCCGCCGGTTCGGCCTCCCCAAGGCCCTCGTCGGAGTGCACGGCAGGCTCTTCGTCGACTCGGCGGCAGGCCTGCTCAAGGCCGCCGGGTGCGACCCGGTCGTCGTCGTGCTCGGCGCGCGGGCGGCGGAGGTCAGGGCGAAGGCCGCTCTGGACGGCGTGGCGGTCGTCGACAACCCGCACTGGGACACCGGCATGGGCTCGTCGTTGCGCACCGGCCTGCACGCGATCGGCACCGCGGACGCCGTCGTGGTGCTCCCCGTGGACACCCCCGGGGTCACCGTCGAGGCGCTGCACCGGTTGACGGCGCTCGCCGCGCCCGGCGTGCTGGCGCGCGCCACCTACGCCGGTGCGATCGGCCACCCCGTGCTGATCGGCTCGGACCACTTCGCCGGCGTCGCCGCGTCGGCGGCGGGCGACCAGGGGGCGCGGGACTACCTGTCGGCGAACACCGTGCGCCACGTCGAGTGCGGTGACGTGGCGGACGGCGCCGACGTGGACCGGCCGGAGGACCTGCCCCGCTGAGCAGGGCTCACGGCCGCGCGTGCACCGCCGCCCGCGCACAGCCGCCCGCCACGACGAGCAGCGCCAGCGCCGCCCACACCGGCCACAGCTCGGAGTAGGTCACCGCCAGCGCGATGTTGGTGGCGCCCGCGGCCGTGAACACCGCCGCCAGCACCACCCAGAAGAAGAAGTGCCGCCTGCTCAAAACCACCGCCTGTCCGCCGCGCGCAGTTGTCCCTGTATCGCGCCTATCGAGGTTCGTGGTGCGCGGGTTACTGGTGGGGTCTGCACCGATCCGGTACTACTGACCCGCATGACGACCGAAACAGTGACCGGGTCCGACTACGGCACCCTCGTGCGCACGCACCTGACGCGCGTCGAACAGCACAACGCGGCCGCGCTCGACGACGTGGCCGAGCTCGTGCTCGCCGCTGTTCAGGCCGACGGAACCCTGCTCACCGCCGGTGCCGGGCACTCGCTGGCGGCGGTCGCCGAGACGTTCTACCGCGCGGGCGGCCTAGCCTGCGTCCGCCCGGTCTACCACCCCGAACTGCTCCCGATGCACGGCGCGATCAGCAGCACCGCCGCCGAACGCCGCTCCGGGCTCGCCGGCGAGGTCCTGGGCGAGGCCGGGCTCGCCCCGCACGACGTGCTGTTCGTCTTCTCGACCTCGGGCGTGAACCACTACCCCGTGGAGCTGGCCCGGCAGGCCGCCGACGCCGGCTGCCCGGTCGTGGCGGTGACGTCGGTGGCGTCGAGCTCGCAGGCCCCGCGCCGGGCCGGGGTGACGCTGGCCGAGGTGGCGACCGTCGTGCTGGACAACCTCGTGCCGCCCGGCGACTCGACCTACCCGGTGGAGGCGCCCGTCACCGCGGCCATCTCCACCATCGCGACGACGTTCCTGTGGAACCTGCTCATGGTCCGGCTGATCGACAAGGCCACCGAGACCGGCGTGCAGCTGCCGCTGTGGCGCAGCGCGAACGTCGAGGGCGGTGACGCGGCCAACGCCGACCTGCTGCGGCACTACCAGACCCGCATCCCGCAGCTCGGGTAGGCGGAGACCCGGCACGCCCGCCTCACTCGGTGTGGCGGGCCTGTGCCGGCGGCACAAGGGCGTCGAGCGGCACCGGCCCGTTCGCCGGCCGCCAGCCCCGGCTCGACGACGAAGGTCGTCAGCGGTGCGGCGGCGTTCCTCAGGGGTTGACCCGCGGCACGAGCAGCCCGCGGTGGAACGCCTCCGTGACGGCGGCGGCCCGGTCGCCGACGTCGAGCTTGCCGTAGATGTTGAGCAGGTGGGACTTCACGGTGGCCTCGGTGATGAAGAGTCCCGCGGCCACCTCGCGGTTGGTCGCGCCACCGGCGACGAGCCGCAGCACCTCGAGCTCGCGCTGGCTGAGCACCGGCGCCGCCGCCGACCGCACCCGCTTCATCAGCATCGCCGCCGCGGCCGGGGCGAGCACGGCCTCGCCCCGCGCGGTGGCCCTGACCGCGCGCAGCAGCTCGTCGCGCGGCGCGTCCTTGAGCAGGTAGCCGGTGGCGCCCGCCTCGACCGCCGCCACCACGTCGCCGTCGTTGTCGTAGGTGGTCAGCACCAGCACGTTCGCGCCGCTGCCGATCAGCTCGCGGGTGGCGGTGATGCCGTCCACGCCGGGCATGCGCAGGTCCATGAGCACGACGTCGGGCCTGAGCGCTCCCGCGAGCCGCACGGCCTCGGCTCCGTCGCCCGCCTCGCCGACCACCTCGAAGTCCGGGTCGCGGGCGAACATGCTCGTCAGCCCGTCCCTGACCACCGGGTGGTCGTCGACGACCAGCAACCTGATCACGCCGTCACCGGCACCCGTGCCGACACGCCCGTGCCGCCGCCCGGTTCCGACTCGATCTGCACCGTCCCCGCCACTCCCTCGATCCGCTGCCTCATCGCCACCAGTCCGAACCCCTCGGCACCGGCCTGGTCGAACCCGCGTCCGTCGTCGCGCACGTCGAGCGCCACCTCGTTCTCCAGGTAGGACAACGTGACCCCGACCCGGCCGGCCCGCGCGTGCCGCGCCACGTTCGCCAACGCCTCCTGCGCCGCCCTGAGCAACGCGAACTCCGCCTCCGGCCCGATCAGCCGCACGTCGCCGGTGGTGACGACCTGCACGGGGATGTCGTGCAGCTCCGACCACCTGCTCGCGACACCCGCCAGCGCCTCACCGAGCCGTGCCGTCCGCAGCGGTTCCGGGCGCAGCGCGGCGACCGAACGCCTTGCCTCGTCGAGACTTTCCCTCGCGAGCCCGGTCGCCGCGGCGACATGCCGCGGCCAGCTCGTGCCGTCGGCCGCGCGGAGCTGGCTGATGATGCCGGTGAGCCCCTGCGCCAGCGTGTCGTGGATCTCGCGCGCCATCCGCTGCCGTTCCTCGCGCACACCGGCTTCCTTCGCCTGCACCAGCAGTTGCTCGTGCAGGGCGGCGTTCTCCGCCAGCGACTCCGCGAGCCGGCGGTTCGCCTCGCGCGCCTCGGCGAGAGCGCGTTCCCGTTCCGCCTCCTGCTGTTCCGCCCGCCGCGCGACGAAGGCGTAGGCGCACAGGGGGATCGCGTTGCCGGCCATGACCGCGACCCAGACGGCGACGCCCGCGGGCGTGGACTTGTCGACGCCGTAGGCCTGGGCCGTGCCCGCCACCGCGGCCACCGCGGCGACGCCGGCCGGTTGCCACGGGAAGCTCAGCGTCCGGAAGGCGTAGTAGTACGGCACCGGGGTGAGGAACCCGAACAACGGGTTGAGCGCCACCAACGCCGCCGTGAGCACGGTCAGCCCGACGCCGTACACCCACGGCGCGGGCCGGCGGACCGTCATGCCGGCGGCGAGCCAGGCCGCCATCACCGCGCACAGCACCAGTTCGGCCGCCTCCGGCCGCCGGTCCAGCGTGGTGGCCGCCGCGAGCAGCACCAGCAGGACGTACGGCCACCGCGCTCCCGGAATGCTCATCGCCGTTCCTCCCCCGGCGGTCAATCTACTGGCCGGGCTCGACCGAGAGGGCGTGCCGGAACACGTTCCGCGGATCCCACCGCGCCTTGATCCGCTGCAGCCGCGGGTAGTTGTCCTTGTGGTAGAGCCGTTGCGCGGACACGCCCGAGGTGTTCCAGGCCGGATCGGCGAGGTCGGTGTCCGGGTAGTTGATGTAGGAGCCGTCGTTGACCTCGCCCGGCACCGGCACGCCCCCGGTCTCGGCGTAGACGTCCCGGTAGAACGCGCGCACCCACGCGAGGTTGGCGGCGTCGTCCTGCTCCTCGCTCCAGACCGACTGGTACACCGCCTTCATCACCACGTCCCGCTGCGCGATCGCGGTGTCCCGCGGCGCCGTGGCGTTGGCCTGCCCGCCGTACCCGATGAGCAGCATGCTCCCGCCCGCCGCTCCCGCGGGGTCGCCGAGGTGGCGCCAGAGGGCGGCCGACTGGGTGCGGGTGAACGACCTGCGCAGGTACGCCGCCTTGATCTTGTACCGCCGCGTGAGCACGTCACCGGGCTCCCCGGTGCCGGGCCACGTCATCTTGTGCAGCCAGGGAACGGTCTTGCGCAGTTCGAACACCGGTGTGAGGCCCGCCCCGACCGCCGACACGAGCTCGTCGATCATCGCGCCGACGTTCGGCAGCCCGGCCTCGGCCTGCACGGACAGCATCACGACGCCGGCGTTGCGGTGCTGCACCTCGAGAATCGCGTACAGCCCGGTCTGCGGAGCTCCCGGCGCGCTGTTGCGCTCGTGCCACGTGCCGAAGTTCCCCACCAGCGTCGAGAGCTTCTCCTCGGTGAGCTGCCCCCAGTCCCAGAACGTCACGTGCTGCACCATCTGCGCGGGCAGCGGGGGCAACGCCGGCGCACTGCCCGGCGACCGCAGCCAGTACTTCGTGACGATGCCGAAGTTGCCGCCGCCCCCACCCGTGTGCGCCCACCACAGCTCGCGGTCGGGGTCGTCCTCCTCCCGCGTGGCGACGACGGCCCGCGCTCTCCCGTCCTTGCCCACCACAACCACCTCGACGGCGTGCAGGTGGTCCACGACGGCCCCGTACCGCCGCGACAACGGCCCGTACCCGCCCCCGGCGATGTGCCCGCCGGCCCCGACCTCCGGGCACCCGCCGCCGGGGATCGTGACGCCCCAGCCGGCGCCCAGCGCCCGGTACACCTGCCCGAGCGTCGCCCCGGGCTCGACCACGAACGCCTTCCTCGCCGAGTCGTACCCGACCGCGTCGAGCTGCGAGAGGTCCACCAGCGTCCGGAACTCCGGCGCGGCCGTCAGGTTCTCGAAGCAGTGCCCGCCGCTGCGCACGGCGATCCGCCGCCCGGCCCGCACGGCGTCGTCGACCGCCTTGACGACCTGGTCCGCCGATGTCGCCACCCGGATCTCGTCGGGCCGCGCGACGAACCGGAAGTTGTTGCCCCGCACGAGGTTCTCGTACCGCACGTCGCCGGGCGCGATCCGCGCGGCACCGCTGCCCGCCGCACCGCCCGAGGTGGGCGCCGCGGCCGCGTGCCCCTGCCCGACCAGCCCGCCCGCCGCCACCGCCCCGGCACCCGCGAACAGCATCCGCCGGCTCATGCCCCCAGAGTTGGTCATCCCGATCCCCTTCGCCTGTGGTGTCTCCACCGTGGCAGGGGTGGGTGCGCCGGGACATCAGCCGATCACCCGGCGGGGAGGTGGAGCCGCGACCCGGCCGAACGGCTGAGAGACCGCCAGCCGGGTGAGACCGCGAGGAGGGTGCCGGTCTCGCGGCGCAGGCCGATCCGGGCCGTCACCGGGGAAGGACGCCGACGCCCCGGACTTCTCCCACCTGCGCCAACCCGAGCCGGTCTGATGAACCTCGCACCGCGCCGCGCTCGCCCACGCCGGTCAGCCCACCGACTCCGGACCCCCGCGCGGGTCCCACCTGCGCCAGCCCGACGATCCTCGCACCACGCCGCGCTCGCCCACGCCGGTCAGCCCACCGACTCCAGACCCCCGCGCAGGTCCCACCTGCGCCGACCCGATGAACCCTGCACCGTGCTGTGCTCGCCCACGCCGGTCAACCCACCGGCTCCGGACCCCCGCGCAGGTCCCACCTGCACCAGCCCGACGATCCGCGCCCCACGCCGCGCTCGCCCACGCCGGTCAGCCCATCGGCTCCGGACCCCCGCGCAGGTCCCACCTGCACCAGCCCGATGAACCCCGCACCGCGCCGCGCTCGCCCACGCCGGTCAACCCACCGGCCCCGGACCCCCGCGCGGCTCAGTCCTGCGCCAGCCCGATGAACCCCGCACCACGCCGCGCTCACCCACGCCAGTCAACCCACCGGCCCCAGACCCCCGCGCAGGTCCCACCTGCGCCAGCCCGACGATCCGCGCACCACGCCGTGCTCACCCGCGCCGGTCAGCCCACCGGCCCCGGACCCCGGCGCGGCTCAGTTCGTCTGCGCCACCTCGGGGCGCTCGCTGAACTTCGGCGTCGGGAACACGCCCACCACCGGCGGCTGGGCGAACTGGGTGTTGTAGAGGTCCGCGTACCGGCCCTCGGCCGACATCAGCTCGGTGTGCGTGCCGCGTTCGACGATCTCGCCGTGCTCGAGCACCAGGATCTGGTCGGCGTTGCGGATCGTCGACAGCCGGTGCGCGATCACCAGGGCGGTCCGCCCGTGCAGGGCCTCGGTCAGGGCCTCCTGGACCGCGGCCTCCGACTCCGAGTCGAGGTGGGCGGTGGCCTCGTCGAGGATCACCACGCGGGGCTTGGCCAGCAGCAGGCGGGCGATGGTCAGGCGCTGGCGCTCGCCGCCGGAGAGGCGGTAGCCGCGTTCGCCGACGACGGTGTCCAGCTGGTCGGGCAGGGACGTCACCAGGTCGAGCAGGCGGGCTCGGCGCAGGGCGTCCCACAGGTCGTCGTCGGAGGCGCCGGGCCAGGCGTACTCCAGGTTCGCGCGGATCGTGTCGTGGAACAGGTGGCCGTCCTGCGTCACCACGCCGACGGTGGAGCGCAGCGACTCGAACGACAGGTCGCGCACGTCCACGCCGGACAGGCGGACGGCGCCCGAGTCGACGTCGTAGAGCCGCGGCACCAGGGAGGCGAGCGTCGACTTGCCGGCGCCGGACGAGCCGACGACGGCGACGAGCTGGCCCGCCGAGGCCTCGAAGCTGATGCCGTGCAACACCTCCTCGCCACCGCGGGTGTCGAGGGCGGCGACCGACTCGAGCGAGGCGAGCGACACCTTGTCCGCCGACGGGTAGCCGAACCGGACGTCGGAGAACTCCACCGACACCGCGCCGGACGGCACCGTGCGGGGGTCAGGGCTCTCCTTGATCATCGGGTCGAGGTCGAGCACCTCGAAGACGCGCTCGAACGACACCAGCGCCGTCATCAGGTCGACGCGCGCGTTGGCGAGGGCGGTCAGCGGCGCGTACAGGCGGGTCAGCAGCAGCGCCAGCGACACGACGGCGCCGGCGGCCAGGTGGCCGGTCAGCGCGAGGTAGCCGCCCAGGCCGTAGACCAGCGCCTGCGCCAGCGCCGAGACCAGGGTCAGGCCCGTCATGAACCACCGGGTGGCCATCGCGGTCCGGATGCCGATGTCGCGGACCTTCGCCGCCTTCTCGCCGAACTCCTCGTCCTCGCGGTCGGGCCGGCCGAACAGCTTGACGAGCGTCGCGCCCGGCGCCGAGAACCGTTCCGTCGACTGGGTGACCATCGACGCGTTCAGCGCGGAGGCCTCGCGCTGCATGTCGGCCATCCGGCGGCCCATCCGCTTGGCGGGCAGCACGAACACCGGCAGCAGCACCAGCGCCAGCGCGGTGACCTGCCACGACAGCGTGAACATGACGCCCAGCGACAGCGCCAGCTGGATGATGTTGGTGACGAAACCGGACAGCGTCGAGGTGAACGCGCGCTGGGCGCCGATCACGTCGTTGTTCAGGCGCGAGACCAGCGCACCGGTGCGGGTGCGGGTGAAGAACGCGACGGGCATCTTCTGCACGTGCCCGAACACGGCACGGCGCAGGTCGTAGATCAGGCCCTCACCGATGCGGGTGGACTGCCAGCGCTCGACGACGCCCAGCCCGGCGTCGACCACGGCGACCAGCGCGATGACCACCGCGAGCCACACGACGACCGACGGGGCCGAGCCGCCCACGATCGCGTCGACCACGCGGCCCGCGAGCAGCGGGGTGGTGACCGCGAGGACCGCCGACACCACCGTCAGCAGCAGGAACACCACGAGCTTCGCCCGGTGCGGCCGCGCGAAGGCCAGCACCCGCCGGAAGGTCCCCCGGCGCACCTTCGACGGTGCGTCCGAGGTGGCCCCCATCATGAATCGCCAAGAGCTGTAGCCGTCCACGCTGTCTAGAACAGCACAGCGGTCCGACAATTCCTTCGCGGGCGGCTGGAAGAGCGGAAAAGTTCAGCTTTGAGCGGACAGGGCCGCGAACGACCGCAGCCGGCGCAGCTGCGCGGCGCGCTCCAGCGCCAGCTGGTCCGCGAACGCCACTCCCGACGCCGCCGACGCGATCAGCCCCAGCGTCTCGGTCACCGCGCCCGCGGCGGGCTTCAGCACGGCGGCCACCAGCTCGTCGACGGCCGCGTCCAGCCCTTCGGAAGGCACGACGGAGTTCGCGAGACCGATCCGCAGCGACTCCTCCGCGGAGATCCGGCGGGAAGTCACGCACAGCTCGGCCGCGCGCGAGTACCCCACGAGTCGCACGAGGGGCAGGGTCCCGCCCAGGTCCGGCACCAGGCCCAGCCCGGTCTCGGCCATGCAGAACCGCGCGTCCTCGGCGAGCACGCGGAAGTCGCACGCCAGCGCCAACTGGAAACCCGCGCCGATGGCGTGCCCCTGCACCGCGGCGATCGTCACGCGTGCCGGGTCGCTCAGCCAGGTGAACCCCGCCTGGTACGACGCGATCTTGGCGTCCGCCTCCTCGGGGGACACCGACAGCAGCGCGCCGAGACCACCGGGTTCGCCGTCGACCGGCTCACCGGTGAACATCCGCCGGTCCAGTCCCGCCGAGAAAGCGCGACCAGAACCCCGGACGACCACGACACGGACGTCCGGGTCCAGCTGTTCGCCGATGTGCCGCAACGCCTGCCAGGTCGCAGGCGTCTGCGCGTTCAGCACGTCGGGACGATCGAGCGTGATGGTCGCGAGCGGCCCGGAGATCGCGAGCCGAACGCCACCGCGCTCGAGCACGCCAGCGTCGATGGTGGGCACTGGCATGGGTCCTACCTCCGGCGAACTAGAAGCTAGTTACCGGAGAGTAGCAGTCTGAGTCGGGACTACTTCTTCTTCGTCCGGGTGGCGCCACCGCGACCGCGCAGCGTGACTCCGGATTCCGACAGAACCCGGTGCACGAAGCCGTAGGAACGCCCGGTGCTCTCCGCCAAAGCCCGGATGCTCGCGCCCTTTTCGTACTTCTTCTTCAGGTCAGCGGCCAGCTTGTCCCGCGTGGCGCCGGTGATCCGGGCACCCTTCTTCAGGTCAGCCACCTTGTCCCGCCTTCCGTACGAGCAGGTGGGCCGTTCTACGGCCCCTGTCGTCGCAATGATCGAACAGGATGCGGCAGAACGCCAGGTGATCAAGCAAAGAGATCGCCGAACGGTCGAATCGATCACACTCAGTTGATCACAGAACGCGCTCGGTAGTCCTTTGACGGGTGGAGATCACGCCAGCTGCACGAGCTCCAGGTAGTCCTCGGACCAGTGGTCCTCGGTGCCGTCGGGCAGCAGGATCACCCGCTCGGGCTCCAGCGCCTCGACCGCGCCGGGGTCGTGCGTCACGAGCACGACGGCGCCCTCGTAGCGGCGCAGCGCGTCGAGCACCTGCTCGCGCGAGGCCGGGTCGAGGTTGTTGGTCGGCTCGTCGAGCAGCAGCACGTTCGCGGCCGACGACACCAGGCCGGCCAGCGCGAGCCGCGTCTTCTCGCCACCGGACAACGTGCCCGCGGGCTGGTCGAGCTGCTCGCCGCTGAAGAGGAACGTGCCGAGCAGCGACCGCAGCCGCTGCTCCTGCTCGTCCGGCGCCATGTGCCGGATGTTCTCCCACACCGACGCGTCGTGGTCGAGCGTCTCGTGCTCCTGCGCGAAGTAGCCGATCTTCAGGCCGTGACCGGGCACGACCTTGCCCGCGTCCATCTTCTCGCTGCCGCCCAGCAGGCGCAGCAGCGTCGTCTTGCCGGCGCCGTTGAAGCCGAGCACGACGACGCGGGAACCCTTGTCGATCGCGAGGTCCACACCGGTGAAGATCTCCAGCGAGCCGTAGGACTTGCTCAGACCCTCTGCCATCAAAGGGGTCTTGCCGCACGGGGCGGGCGCCGGGAAGCTGATCCTCGCGACCTTGTCGCTCTGGCGCACGTCGTCGAGACCGTCGAGCAGCTTCTGGGCGCGCTTGGCCATGTTCTGCGCGGCGACGGCCTTGGTGGCCTTCGCGCCCATCTTGGCGGCCTGCACCATCAGCGCGCCGGCCTTCTTCTCGGCGTTGGCGCGCTCACGGCGGCGGCGCTTCTCGTCCGTCGCCCTGGCTTCGAGGTACTTCTTCCAGCCGAGGTTGTAGATGTCGACCTCGCCGCGGATCGCGTCGAGGAACCACACCTTGTTCACGACGTCGTCGAGCAGCTCGACGTCGTGCGAGATCACGACGAGACCGCCGTCGTGCGACTTGAGGAAGCCGCGCAGCCACGTGATCGAGTCGGCGTCGAGGTGGTTGGTCGGCTCGTCGATCAGCAGGATCGTGCTCGACTTCGCGCCGACACCGGCCTCGGAGGCGGCGAACAGGATGCGCGCCAGCTCGACGCGGCGGCGCTGGCCACCGGAGAGCGTGCTCAGCGGCTGGGCGAGCACCCGGTCGGGCAGGCCGAGGTTGGAGCAGATGCGGGCGGCCTCGGACTCGGCCGCGTACCCGCCGAGCGAGGAGAAGCGCTCCTCGAGCCTGCCGTACCTGGTGACGGCCTTGTCGAGCTCGTCGGGGTCGACCAGCTCGGACATCTTCGACTGGGCCTTCTCCATGTCGCGGAGCAGCTGGTCGAGGCCGCGCGCGGACAGCACCCTGTCCTTGGCGATGACGGACAGGTCGCCCTCGCGGGGGTCCTGCGGCAGGTAGCCGAGCGCGCCCTTGCGCAGGATGGCACCGGCGTACGGCTCGCCCTCACCGGCGAGGACGCGCAGCGAGGTGGTCTTGCCGGCACCGTTGCGGCCCACGAGGCCGATCCGGTCGCCGGGCTGGACGCGCAGGTTGGCGCCGCTCACCAGAATGCGTGAGCCCGCGCGCAACTCCATGTCGGTCGCGGTGATCAAGAGAAACTCCGAGCAGTTGCGAAAAGCCGGGCATGACAAGGGATGGCACGTCCGGGTCGGCCTACTCCAGGAGGATCACGCGAACGATTCTACGGGATCGCGCGCACCGAATTTCCCCCCTGTGTCCGGACGCATAGATTCACCGGCCATGAGCGAAGACTTCTCCGGCAAGGCGGCCCTGGTCACCGGTGCCTCCCGCGGCATCGGCCTCGGCATCGCGCGCGAGTTCCTCACCCGCGGCGCGTCGGTCACGATCACCGGCCGCAAGGCCGACCAGCTGGCCGAGGCGGCGGAGCAGCTGCGGGCCGACACCGGTGGCCGTGTCCTGGCGCTGCAGGGCAATGCGGGCGACGGCGCGTCGCGCGAGGAGGTCGTGGCGCGCACGGTCGAGGAGTTCGGCAGCGTCGACGTGCTCGTGAACAACACGGGCATCAACCCGCAGTTCGGGTTCCTGATGGACGCCGACCTCGACGCCGTCCGGAAGATCTTCGACGTGAACGTGGTGGCGGCGCTCGGTTTCACGCAGCTCGCGTGGAAGGCGTGGATGGGCGAGCACGGCGGCGCGGTCGTGAACGTGGCGTCGGCGGGCGGCATCCGGTCGACGGGCGTGATCGGCGCGTACGGCGCGTCGAAGGCGGCGCTGATCCGCCTGACCGAGGAACTGGCGTGGCAGCTGGGGCCGAAGGTGCGCGTGAACGCGGTCGCGCCCGCCGTGGTGAAGACGAAGTTCGCCGAGGCGTTGTGGAGCGGCCGCGAGGAGACGGGCACGCAGGCCTACCCGATGAAGCGCTTCGGCACGCCGCAGGACGTCGCCTCGCTGGTGGCGTTCCTGTGCTCGGACGCGGCCTCGTGGATCACGGGCGAGACGGTGCGGGTGGACGGCGGCCTGCTGGCGACCGGGACCGCGGGCTGAGGCGCCGTCACGGCCGGGCGGCGAGGTCCAGCCTCAGCACGGTCTCGCCGTCCTCGTCCACCTCGCCGGTCGGCACGAACCCGAACGCGCGGTAGAACGGCTCCGGCGTCCCCTCCCCCGGCACGCAGCTGGTGAGCAGCTCGGTCGCGCCCTCCGCGCGCAGCAGCGCCACGACCTCGCCGAGGATCGCGGTGCCGTGGCCGCGGCCCTGGTGCCCGGCGCCGACCAGCAGGCGCCACAGGAAGTACGGGCCGAGGACGCCGGGTCCCGGCGTGACGTTCCAGCTGAGCATCACGAACCCCACAGGCTCGTCGCCGGCGTAGGCCGCGCGGAACCACGGGTTGGCCTCGGGGTGCTGCGCCGCGTGCTCGAACGACTTCTCGACGGACGCGACGAACCGCTCCTGAGCGGGGAGCACGCGCACGGCGGTCACCGCGTCGCGGTTGGCGGAGGTGATCTCGACCAGGCGGATGCGGGCTGTCATGCCACGGATTGTGCCCGTTCAGGGTGTCGGCACGGGCGTGGTCGAGGCAGGCGGCCCGGGCCTGCTCATCGAGGTGTTCCGCACGGTGGTGGGCACCGAGGACGTGGCAGGCGGCAAGCCCGCGGTCGGTGGCGACGGCCGGCTCGTGCCGGGGGTGGTGGACTGCGGCGGCGCGTTCGGCGGCACCCCCACCGTCGAGGGCGTCGTCTCGACCGGGGTCGTCGACGGCGGCGGGGTGGTCGACGGGACCTGCGAGGTCGTGGTGGCCGAAGGCGCCGGGTCCAGTGGCTGCGGGGGCACCGAGGGCGGCAGCACCGCCAGCGCCACGCCCACGACGGCGACGGTGGCGAGCCCGGTGCCGACCACGGCGACGGTGCGGCGCCGGGTCCGCACGGCCCGGCCGCGCCGGATCACCTCGGCTGCCGTGACGGCGCGCGGCGGGCCGTGCTCCGCGTGCAGAGCGGAGAAAGTCGCCCGCAGGTCGTCTTCGCGAACCATCACACCTCCAGCCTCAAGTGGTCGAACTCGGGGCCCAGCCTGCGCCGCAACGTCTCCAGGCCCTTGCTGCTCTGCGACTTCACCGTGCCCGTCGAGCAGTTCAGCGCCGCCGCCGTGTCCTCGACGCTGAGATCGTGCCAAAAGCGCAGCACGAGGACGGCGCGCTGCCGTGCGGGCACGGCGGTGAGCGCCTGCCAGAGAACGAGCCTGTCCTCCGCCCCTGCGGCGGAGGACAG
>NZ_JBHXCW010000042.1:0-44199 GCF_042725365.1 Lentzea sp. NPDC060358
GGCGTCCTGTGGTCCAAGGCGCTCGCGCGGACCGTCGCGGCGGACGGCGTCACCGTCAACTGCGTGGCCCCCGGCCGGATCGACAGCGAACAGGTCCGGCTCGCGTACCCGACCGAGGAGTCACGCGCCGCCCTGGTCCGCGACCGCATCCCCGCCGGCCGGTTCGGCAGGCCGGAGGAGGCCGCCGCCCTCGTCGCCTTCCTGGCCTCCGGCCCCGCTTCCTACGTGACCGGCGAGTCGTTCAGCGTCGACGGCGGCATGCGCCGGTCCATCTGAGACCGGGTCAGCCGCCGACGATCTCGAAGTAGCGCCGCATGTCCTTCTCGTAGTTCTCGTCGCCGATGCGCGGCGAGACCACGACCTCGTCGATGCCGATCCTCATCGCCTCCTCGATGTAGGCGCGGTCGTCCTCCCAGTCCTTCTCCGTCTTGCCCTTGCTGCGCCGCCCGACCTTGAGCGACAGCTCGGACATGTCGCGGCCCGCGGCCTCCATCAGCACCGACAGCTTGTCGATGAAGACCTTGATGTCCTCGTGGGTGCGGCTGTACCCGGCCCAGCCGTCGCCGTAGGCCACGATCCGCTCCAGGGTGGCCTTGCTGTTGCCGCCGACGATCACCGGCAACCGCGGCTGCGCCGGCTTCGGGAAGCAGTACAGCGGCTCGAACTCCACGAACTCGCTGGAGAACGAGGTTTCTTCCTCTTCGGACCACAGGGCGCGCATCGCCCCGAGGTAGGCGTCCATCCGCGCGCCTCTGCGCTCGAACGGCACGTCCAGCGCGGCGTACTCCTCCTCCGACCAGCCGACCCCGACGCCGAGCTGGAACCGGCCGCCGGACAACCGGTCGACGCTCGACACCTGGCGCGCCGTGACGATCGGGTTGCGTTGCGGCACGACGAGGACGTACGTGCCGATCCGCAACGTCGTCGTCACCGCGGCGATCGAGCCCGCGAGCACGAGCGGGTCGTACACCCCCAGCGTCTTGTGCACCTCCTGCGCGCCACCGGACTCGTAGGGGTACTGCGAGGAGTAACTCGGGAAGAAGACGACGTGCTCGGGCAGCCACACCGAGTTGTAGCCGATCTCCTCGATCAGCGCCGCGGCGTCCATCGACCACCGCCCGTCGCGCGGCCCGGCCGCGGGGAACAGCTCACTGATGCCCAGCTTCACCGCTGGCCTCCTGTCGTGTCGATCGAGTCGGCCACCTGCTCCTTGAGCACGTGCTTCATCACCTTCATGGCCGCGTTGCGGGGCAGCGCGCCCAGGAAGAACAGGTGCACGGGCTTCTTGAACCCGGCGAGCTGGGACCGGGCGAACTCCCGGACCTCGTCGGCGGTCGTGGTGGCGCCCGGTCGCAGGACCACGGCCGCGGAGACCGCCTCGCCCCAGCGCTCGTCCGGCAGCCCGAACACCGCCGCCTCCACGACGTCGTCCATCAGCAGCAGGACGCGCTCCACCTCGGCCGGGTAGACGTTGGCGCCCCCGGTGACGATCAGCTCCTGCGCCCGGCCCGTGAGGTAGAAGTAGCCCGCCTTGTCGCGGTAGCCGAGGTCGCCGGTGTGGTAGGCGCCGTCGCGCAACGCCTCGGCCGTCTTGTCCGGGGCGTTGTGGTAGCCGGAGAACATCGTGTCGGCCTCGATGACCAGCTCGCCGATCTCCCCCGCCGGCAACGGTGTCCCGTCCGCGCCGGCGACCCACATCGACGACGTCGGCAACGGCCTGCCGACGGAGGCGAAGATGTCGTCCGCCTCGCCGCCCCCGCGCCAGTCCGCGCGGTTGGTGATCGTGATCGGCCCGACCACCTCGGTCATGCCGTAGGTCTCGACGAGCCGGTCGTCGATCAGCGCGACCAGGTCGGCGGCCAGTTCCGGCGGCAGCGGGCCGCCGGAGTGCAGCACCGACTGCAACGTGTCGAGGGCGGCCGGGTGCGCGCGCAACGCCGCCATCAGGCCGGGGATGAGCGGTGTGAGGCCGAGGGTGAACGTCGCCTTGTGCTCCACCATGTGCCTGCCCCACTCGTCGGGGGTGGCGCCGGGGATGAACGCGACCGTGCTGCCGGTGTAGAAGTGCGGGAAGATCACGCCCCACAGGCCGGACACGAAGGACCAGCCGCCGGGGAACGCGGCGTGCCCCCGCAGCGGGAACCGGTACGCGTACGGGACGAGCTTGATGCAGTTGACGACGGCGCGGTGGCTGACCAGGACGCCCTTCGGGAACCCGGTGGTGCCGCTGGTGTAGCCGACCAGCGCGGTGTCCTCAGGGAAGACGTCGGTGCGCACGGGCTCGGGGGACGCGGCCGACAGCGCCGCGGCGTAGGACTCGGCCCCCGCGGGCGGGTCGCCGCCGATCGCGAACCAGGCGGTGAGGCCCGCGGTCGTGGTGGCGGCCGCGGCCACCGCGGCGGGACCGTCGGTGTGCACGAGCGCGACCGCGCCCGAGTCGGACACGACGTGGTCGACCTCGGGCGGGGTCAGCCGGTCGTTGACGTGCACGGCGGTGTAGCCGCCGAGCGCGAGCCCGACGTAGACCTCGAGCGACTCGACGCGGTTCGCCCCGAGCATCGCGGCGACGGACGACCCCGGCTCGACGCCGCGGTCGCGCAGCGCGTGCACGAGCCGCCACCCCTGCTCGACCACCTCGCCGAAGGTCCGGCTCTGCCCGCCGGCCAGCACGGCGACGCTGTCGTGGAAGCGCCTGCCGGCGTTGGCGAAGAGGGTTCCCAGCACGTCGCTCATGCGAACTCCTTCAGATCGAACAGCCGAACCGCGTTGCCCGCGAGGAAGAGCTCCAGCTCCTCGCCGCTGAAGACCGCGGCGTCGCCCTGGTACGGGGAAGCCAGGTCGCGCACCATGCCGAGGAACCGCGCCAGGTCGGTCCCCTCGGGGTCCTCCCGCGGGCCCCGGCAGATGTCGGACCCGAAGATCAGCCGGTGGGCCCCGATCTGAGCGCGCATCATCCGCACCCTCCGCCGGAACTCACGGTAGTCCACAGTGGCCAGACGCTGCCACAGCGACAGTTCCAGATAGGCGTGCTGCCAGCCAGTCGCGCAGTCGAGCGCCTCGCTCCACCACGCCTCGATGCCCGCGTGGGCGAAGGAGACCCGCAGCGTCGGGTACGACGCCAGCACGGCGGCGACCTCGGCGGGCCGGCAGCGCACCACCTGCAGCGGGTCGCCGCCGAGCGGGCTGCAGTGCACGACGGCGGGCAGGTCGCGCTCCACCAGCTCCTCGAACAACCACGCGTGCGCGGGGTCGCGCAGGTCCCAGCCCGCGGCCGGGTAGAGCTTGAACCCGCGGCAGTGCGGGTGCGATGCCGCCTCCTCGAACAAGGTCCTGGCGTCGGGGTGCCGCGGGTCGAGGCCCGCCGCGAAGTAGAGCCGGCCCTCGTTGCGCGCGCAGATCTCCTCGTACCGGGCGTTGAGCGCAGCGATCGGCAGGTGCTCGCCGGCCGGGGCGCCCACGATGGTCCAGTCGACGACCGGGATCAGGCCGGCCGCGACGCCGACGCGGTCGAACGCCGCGATCGTCAGGCCCGCGTCCGGGTCGCTCTGGCCCACGGCGACGTGGCCGAGGACGTCCTCCGGGTCCCGCTCCGGCAGCCGCCGTCCCGCGCCCTGCCGGGCCCAGGCGCGCCGCAGCCCCTCCGGGAGCCAGGTGGCGTCCCACACGTGCATGTGGGCGTCTATGACGAGATCGGACACCGTCACCCCTTCCCGAGCACGTGCACGCTCGACACGGCGGTCAGCCAGTCGACGACACCGCCGCCGATCTGGACCACCGCCCGGCGCGGGCCGTCCAGTTGCAGGTCGCCCGCCTCGCCGCGCAGCTGCTGGACCACGTCGTGGACCTGGGCGAGACCGCTGGCACCGAGGGCGTGACCGCGGCCGACCAGCCCGCCGGACCGGTTGACCGGCATCGCGCCGTCCGCCGCCGTGACGCCGTTCATCGCCCAGCGCTGTTCCTCGCCCGGTACGCAGAGACCGACGTCGGTCCACGCCATCAGCTCGTACGCGACCGACGCGTCGTGCACCTCGGCCAGGTCCATGTCCTGCGGCCCGAGACCCGCCTGCTCGAACGCCGCACGCGCCGACGCCTCGACCGCGTTGGGGGCGTCGGGCCGGTCCGCGGGAGGACGGGTGGCCATCCGGGAGGCGAGGACGTCGACCGATCGGGCCGTGGGCTTGCTGGTCACCACCACGGCGGCGGCGCCGTCGCTGACCGGCGAGCTCATCAGCACGGTCAGCGGCTCGACCACCACGCGGGCGTTGAGCACGTCCTCGGGGGTGCCGCCGAACCGCCGGTGCGCGAACGGGTTGAGCCGCGCGCTCTCGAGCGACCGCGAGGTGACCCTGGCCAGCCCCTCCATCGTCACGCCGCGCTCGTCGAACAGCGTGGCGGCCAGGCGCGCCTGCCGGTCGACGAACGGGCTGCGTTCCTGTCCCGCGCCGTCGCCGGTCGCGAAGCCCTGCTCGACGTCCATGCCCGCCGCGTACGCGCTGAACGTGCGTTGCCGGTCCTCGTGGTTCGCCTTCTCGACGCCGAGGGCGAGCACCGTGTCGTACATGCCGGACGCGACGGCCATCCACGCGAGGTGCAGGGCGTTGCCGCCGGACGCGCAGGCGTTCTCGACGTTGTGGATCGGGATGCCGGCGAGCCCGAGCGGGTAGCCGACGACCTCTCCCCGGATGCACTCCTGACCGGTGATCAGCCCGGCGAGAGCGTTGGAGAAGAACATCGCCTGGACGTCCCCCACCGCGATGCCGGCGTCCGCGAGCGCGGCGTCGACCGCCACCTTGCCGAGGTCCTTCATGGACCTGTCGAGGAACTTCCCGAACGGGCTCATCCCGACGCCACTGACGACGACCTTGGTCATCTGCTGCTCCTGTTCACGAGAGGACCGGCGGAACGGGCCAGGCGGCGCTCACGCCGCCGTCCACGAGCAGGCTCTGCCCGGTCACGTACCCGGCGTCGTCGCTCACGAGGAAGGCGACCGCGCCGGCGGCCTCCTCCGGGCGGCCCTCCCGCCGCATGGGCACGACCGCCGCGCGGGCACCGCCGGGCGCGTCCCCGAACTCGCGGCGCACCAGCGCCGAGTCGATGTTGCCGAGCACCACCGCGTTGGCCCGGATGCCGCGGTCGGCGTACCGGACGGCGACGTGCCGCATCACGGCGAGCTGCGCCGCTTTCGTCGCCTCGTAGGACAGGGAACGCCTGCTGCTGTAGACCCCGGCCGTGGAGCCGACGAACGCGAACGCCCCGGACCCCTGCGCCAGCATGGGTCCGAGCGCCGCCTGCGCGGTCAGCCAGTGCGAGCGGACGTTGACGTCCGAGGAGAACTCCCAGTCCTCCAGGCTCTGCACCTTCAGCGGTTCCCGGCCGGACAGGCCGACGTTGCACACGACGACGTCGAGCCGGCCGCCGAACTCGGCCGCGGCGGCCACCGCGGCCCGGCAGGAGGCGGGATCGACGGCGTCGACCTCGACGGCGAGGCCGGGGACGGCGAGGTGCTCGACCGTCGCCTCGGCCCGTGCGAGCACCTTGTCGCCGACGACGACCGTCGCGCCCTCGGCCGCGAGGCGCAGGGCGATCGCGCGCCCGTTGCCCATCGGCAGGGCCTCACCCGGCCGCGCGGGGCCGTCGCTGCCGCCGCCGAGCACGTAGGCCACCCGCCCTTCGAGGCGGCGCTGTCCCGGTGCCATCAGTAGCTCCGCGGCAGGCCGAGCACCTGCTGGGCGATGAAGTTGAGCGACATCTCCTGGCTGATCGGCGCGAGCCGCATGATCCGGGCCTCCCGCCAGTAGCGCTCCACGTGGTACTCCTGCGCGTAGCCGAGCCCGCCGTGGGTCTGCACCGCGCGGTCGGCCGCGTCGTAGCCGGCCTCGGCCGCGAGGTACTTGGCCATGTTGGCCTCCGCACCGCAGGACAGCCCCGCGTCGTACCGGGCGGCAGCGATCATCGTCATCTCCCAGGCGGCTTCGAGCCGGGCGTAGGAGTCGGCGAGCGGGTGCGACAGCGCCTGGTTGCTGCCGATCGGGCGGTCGAACACCCGGCGCACCTTGGCGTAGTCGGTGGCCCGGCGCAGCGCGGCCTGCCCGATGCCGGTCGCCTCGGCGGCGATCAGGATCCGCTCGGGGTTGAGGCCCGCCAGGAGGTGCTTGAAGCCCTTGCCCTCCTCGCCGACGAGCCGCCAGCCCTCGACCGGGAGGTCGTCGTAGAACGTCTCGCAGGTGGCGACCGCGTTGCGGCCGGCCTTCGCGATGGGCTGGATGGCCACGTGGGCCGGGTCGAGGTCGACGAGGAAGAGGCTGAGCCCGTCGAAACGGCCGCGCTCGGTGTCGGGGGCGGGCGCGGTGCGGGCGAGCAGCAGCGCCACCGACGACTCGAGCGCCTTGCTGGTCCAGATCTTCTGGCCGCTGATCCGCCAGCCGTCGCCGTCGCGCACGGCACGGGTCTTGATCCGGGACGTGTCCGTGCCCGCGTCCGGCTCGGTGACGGCGAACGCGACGTGCAGCTCCCCCGCCGCGGCGGGCGGCAGGAACGTCTCCTTGAGACGGTCGTTGCCGTACTTGATGACCGGCTGGAGGCCGAACACGTTCATGTGCAGGGCGGTGCAGCCGTTCATGGCCGCGCCGGACGCCGCGATCTCGCGCAGCAGGATCGCCGCCTCGGTCACGCCGCGCCCGCCGCCGCCGTACTCCTCGGGGATGGCGAGCCCGACCCACCCGCCCTCCGCCAGCGCGGTGAAGAACTCCCAGGGGAACCGGTGGTCGCGGTCGCACGCCGCCCAGTACTCGTCGTCGAACTCGGCGACGCGCTCACGGATCGCCTTGGCGATGAGCTCGTGCTCGGGATCGCGCAGCTCACGCATCGTCGTCACCCCACAAAGGAAAGTCCATCTGAAATCTAGCGTTTGCTTTACTCATCTGACAGGTCCCCGCACCCCGGGAGGGTGCCGGGGTGACTCAGGCGTCGGCGCGGTCCGCGTCCAGCAGTCCGACGAGGACACTCATCTCCTGCTGGAAGGTCGTCATCACCTCGGCCGTCGCGGGGTCGTTCACCTCGTCCCAGCTGTCGCGCAGAGCCTCCGGCGTGACGTCACGGGAGAAGTAGCCGGGGGTCTGGGCGATCACGACCCTGGCCACCCGGCCGCCGCCCACGTTGTAGACCTCGCCGGTCGTCGCGCACTCCTGCGCGGCCAGCCAGAGCACGACCGGGGACACCAGACCCGGGTCGAGGCGGTCGGCCAGGTCGCCGAGCAGGTTCTCGGTCATCCGCGTGCGGGCACCGGGCTCGATCGCGTTGACCTGGATGCCGTTGCGGGCGCCCTCGATCGCGAGGGTCTTGGTGACGCCCCAGATCCCGGCCTTGGCGGCGGCGTAGTTGGTCTGACCGAAGTTGCCGAACAGGCCGGCCGCCGACGTCGTGTTGATGATCCGGCCGTACCCCTGCCCGACCATGACGGGCCAGGCGGCCTTGCTCATCCAGATGGTGCCACCGAGGTGCACGTCGAGGACCGGGCCGACCTCCTCGGGCGTCAGCTTCGCCATCGAGCGGTCGCGCAGGATGCCCGCGTTGTTCACGAGGACGTCGAGCCGGCCGAAGTTCTCGGTCGCCGTCGCGACGACCGCGGCCGCGTTCTCCGGGGTGCTGACGTCGTTGGTGTCGACGACCGCCTTCCCGCCCGCGGCCCGGATCTCCTCGGCCACCTGCTCGGCGGGCGAGGCCTCGCCGTCCGCGCCGCCGAGGTCGTTCACGACGACCGCGGCACCACGGGCGCCGAGCAGCAGTGCGTGCTCGCGGCCGAGTCCGCGTCCGGCGCCGGTGACGACGGCGACCCGTCCGTCCAGCCTGATCTCGCTCATGGTGGGTGGGCTCCTTCTGGTTCAGCCGGGTGGTTCAGCCGAAGAGGGCGGACATGACTTCCTCGCGGCCGCGCACGGCGTCCGCGGTGCCGTCGGTGACGATCCGGCCGCGCTGCATCACGTAGACGCGTTCGCTGACGGCCAGGGCGAGCTCGGCGTTCTGCTCGACGAGCAGGATCGTGGCCCCGCCGGTGTGCAGGGTCTCGATGGTCTGGAACAGGACGTCGACGATCGCCGGGGCGAGGCCCATCGACGGTTCGTCGAGCAGCAGCACCTTCGGGCGGGTCATCAGCGCACGCCCGAAGGCGAGCATCTGCTGCTCGCCGCCGCTCATCGACGCCGCGAGCTGACCGCGCCGGTCGGCGAGCCGGGGGAAGAGCTCGAAGACCTCCGCGAGCTGCTGCCGTTGCTGGGCCTTGGTGGCGCGCCCGCTGTACGCGGACAGCTCGAGGTTCTCCAGCACGGTCAGCGGTGGTGCCACCTGACGTCCCTCGGCGACCAGCGCGACCCCGCCCCGGACCACCTTGTGGCACGGCCACCCGGTGATGTCCCGGCCGTCCACGGTCACCGAGCCGCCCGCGGGCTTGTGCAGGCCCGCGATCGTGTTCAGCGTGGTGGTCTTGCCGGCGCCGTTCGAGCCGATGAGGGCGACCAGGGTGCCCTGGGCGACCTCGATGTCGACCTCACGCACCGCCTGGACCGCACCGTGCGCGGCGGAGAGTCGCGATACGCGCAGCATCGGATCGCTTGCCAAAGTAGGCCTCCTTGACCTCGTCCTGCTCCAGGCACCACGTCGGCGCGCCCTCGGCGAGCAGGGCGCCGGAGTTCATCACCGAGACGGTTTCGCAGTAGTCCTCGACGAGCCGCATGTTGTGCTCGATGAGGATGAGCGTCAGGCCGAGGTCGCGCAGCTCGACCAGCAACCGGCCGACCTCCTGGGACTCGGCGTCGTTCATGCCCGCGGTCGGTTCGTCGAGCAGCAGCACCCGCGGGTTGGTCGCCAGCGCCCTCGCGATCTCGACCCGGCGCTGGTCGCCGTAGGACAACGTCTCGGCCAGCGCCGAGTGCGACGCCCGGCAGCCGACCCGGTCGAGCAGCTCGGCGGCGCGTTCCCGGGACTCCCGGCGCTCCCGCCGTTCGGCCGGGTTCAGCAGCAGGGCGCCCGCGATCGTCGACCTGCGCTGCGCGTAGGCGCCCGCCACCACGGTCTCCAGCACGGTCAGGCCGGGGAACAGGCGGATGTTCTGGTAGGTCCGCCCGACGCCCTGCTGCGCGATGCGGAACGGCTGCATCCGGGTGATGTCCTGCCCGAACACCTCGATCCGGCCGGAGTCGGCCTGGATGAAGCCGCTCACCATGTTGAGCACGGTGGTCTTGCCTGCGCCGTTCGGGCCGAGGATGCCGTGGATGCGGCCGGGCGGAACCTGGATCGTGACGTCGTCGACGGCCTTGAGACCGCCGAACGCCTTGGTGAGGCCGGTGATGCCGACCGCCGTCCCGCTCACGAGTTCACCTCCGCACGCGCGGCGGGCCGGGAGTCCGGCTCGCCCTGTTCCGGGTCACCGCGCCGCCAGCGCGAGCGCGCCAGCCGCAGGCGCCGCACGTCGACCAGGCCTCGCGGCATGTAGATGATGATCACGACGAGGAGGACACCGGTGACGACGCCGTCGTACTCCCCCATCGGTTCCCGCAGCAGCTCCGGCAGGATCGTGAAGACGATCGCGCCGACGATCGGCCCGAGCCAGTGGAACGCACCGCCCAGCACGACCGCCGCGAGCGTGACGAAGCCCAGGTGGGTGTAGAAGGTGTCCGGCCCGATGTAGCGCAGGAAGCTCGACTGCAGGATGCCGGCGGCGCCGCCGAGGGCACCGGAGATCACCATGCCGACGAACTGGATGCGGCGCGGCGAGATCGCGAGCGTCTCCGCGACGGCGGGGTCCTCGCGGACCGCGTCGGCGGCGAGCCCGAAGCGCGAGCCGGCGAGCCGGGCCAGCACGTAGGCGGCGAGGACCAGGGTCCCGATCAGCCAAGCCCACGTGCCGAGGTCTCCCGGCACGAGGGTGCCGGTCGCGCCACCGGTCTGCTCCGGCAGGTTGAGGATCAGGACCCGCCCGATCAGCACCATGGCGATGGTGGCCATGGCGAGGTAGTGGCTGTCGAGCCGGATCAGCAGGCCCGCCGTCACGGCGCCGAGGGCGGCGCCCATCACGGCACCGAGCAGCAGGCCGAGCAGCGGCGGCATGCCCAGCACCCCGGCGAAGTAGCCGAACGTGAACGAGCTGACCGCACCGAAGAAGACCGGTGCGAGGCTCAGGACGCCCGTCCACAGCGAGGCGTAGACCGCCAGCGCGAAGAGCGCGTTGACCCCCGCGAACTGCAGGGTGGTCATCCAGGCAGTGATGCTCATGAGTCGTCTCCCCTCGCTCAGGCTCGGACGAGCTGTCGTTCGCCGAAGATGCCCTGGGGCCGGAACACCAGGACGATCAGCAGGACGCCGAAGGTGATCGCGTCCCGGAAGCCGGACGAGATGTACTGCGCGCTCATCACCTCGATCACGCCGATGCCGACACCGAGCAGCGCGGCACCGCGGATGTCGCCGTAGCCGCCGACGACGACCGCGGCGAACCCCTTGAGCAGCAGGGCCTCACCGATGCCGAACGACACGTTGTTGTCCGACAGCGCGGCGAGGACACCGGCCAGCCCGGCGATCGCGGCGGCGAGGAACGCGACCGCGATCAGCACCAGACGGGCGTTGACGCCGACGATGGTCGCCGAGCGCGGGTCCACCGAGACGGCGCGGACGGCCGCGCCGAACCGGCTGCGGGTGAGCAGGAGGTGCACTCCCGTCACGACCACCACGAGGGCGACCACGCTGATCAGCTGCGCGGGCAACAGCAGCAGCCCGGCGACCTGGATGCGCTCGGCGGGCACCGCCTCGGCCGGGTAGCCGGTGGCCGTGGGGCCCGCGAAGGCCTCGGCGAGGGTGAGCAGCACGATCCAGATGCCGATGCTCGCGATGATCGGGGCGAACGTGCCCGCGTTGCGCTTGCGCAGCGGCTCGAAGGCGACCAGGTCGGCGGCCACGCCCAGCGCTCCCGCGAAGACGACGCCGGCCACGAGCGCGAGCCAGAAGCTCAGCCCCAGTTCGGTCACCAGCCAGTACGACGACAGGGCGCCCCACGTCGCGAACGTGCCGTGGGCGACGTTCAGGATGCCCATCTTGGCGAGGATCAGTGAGAACCCGACCGCGAAGAGTGCGTAGATCGCCCCGAGCGCGATGCCGTTGAGCAGCTGTTGCATCAGCAGTTGCACGGAACGGTCCTCCTTTGGACGAGCGACGCCGGACCGGCCCTGTGCTGAATCAAGCGCTCGCTTTAAGCGAGTAACGCACTTCACAGCACGCCGTGTCAATGAGGTAAATCAAGCATTTGCTTAAATTGTCGGCAGAGGTTACGTTCGCCGCACGACCGCGCACGCAGGGGCAGCCGACGTGCACTTTCCGTGGCTGCGCCCGCACAGCGCGGCACCGTCCGACCAGGAGGTGATCTCGTGCCGCTGCCCTCCACCACCACACCGGGTGACGCCGTGCGCCGCGTTCCGCCCGGTGCCGCGATCGTCGCGTCACCCGGATGTGGGACGCCCGAGACGCTGCTGACGCACCTCGCGGCCGCCGCGGACCTGCTCGGCGGGCCGACCCTCTACTCCGGACTGCAGCTCGGCGCCTACCCGTTCCTCGGCGCCGCGGCCGAGGGGCTGCTCCGCTACCGCACCTGGCACCCCTACGGGCCCGCACGGGCGGCGCTGTCCCCCGGCCGGGTGGACTACGTCCCGGCCCGCGCGTCCGCCGTCCCGCGCCTGCTCGACCAGTGGGAGACGTCGGTCGCGCTCGTGCGGGTGTCCCCGCCGGACCGCAACGGCTGGTGCAGCCTCGGGCCGTCCGCCAGCTACGTGTGCCACGCGGTCGCGCGGGCGGCGCTGGTGATCGCCGAAGTCGACCCGGGCACCCCGCGCACGACCGGCGACTCGATGCTGCACGTGACGCAGCTCGACGTGCTGGTGGACGCGGACACGCCGATGTGCGAGTTCCCCGCCGCCGCCCGCGACGAGGTGAGCGACCGGGTGGCCGCGCACGTGCTCGGCCTGCTGCCGCCGGAACCGACGCTGCAGCTGGGCATCGGGGCCGTCCCGGAGGCGATCACCGCGTTCCTCGCCGAACGCGGCGCCGGGCCGGTGCGGGTGGTCGGCATGGCCAACGACGCGATGGTGGACCTCTTCACGCGCGGGCTGCTGCGGTGGACCGACGTCGGCGAGCACCCCGCGATCCGCGCCGCCGAGCTGATGGGGACGCGCAAGCTCATGGAGTTCGCCGACGGCAACCCCGCGGTGGTGCTGCGGGACAGCCGCTCCGCGCACGACCCGCGGGTGCTGGGCAGGATCCCCCGGCTGGTGACCGTGAACTCGGCGGTCGAGGTGGACCTCGCCGGCCAGGTCGGGTCCGAGCTGGTGCGCGGCCGCCAGGTGTCCGGCATCGGCGGTGGCGCCGACTTCGCCGAGGCGGGGTTCGCCTCGGACGGCGGCCTGTCGATCATCGCGCTGCCCTCGGCCACCCCGGACGGCCGGCACAGCCGCATCGTGCGCCGGCTCGGCGCCGACGTCGTGTCGCTCGCCCGCCACACCCCGGACGCCGTGGTGACCGAGCACGGCGTCGCCTGGCTCCGGGGCCGCACCGAGACCGAACGCGCCGAGGCCCTCGCCGCCGTCGCGCACCCCGGCCACCGCGCCGGCCTCACCGATCCCGAGGAGACCCCATGACCGTCCACACGCGACGCGGCCGCTACTACGAGGAGATGGTCCCCGGCGACGTGTTCAAGCACGAGCCGGGCCGCACGATCACCGAGGCGGACAACGTCCTGTTCTGCAGCATCACCCTCAACACCCAGACGCTGCACCTCGACGCGGTGAAGTCGGCCGAGTCCGAGTTCGGCCAGCGCCTGGTGAACAGCCTGCTCACGCTGGGCATCGTGTGCAGCATCGGCGTTCCCGACCTCACCCAGAAGACGACGATCGCCAACCTGGGCTTCGACAGGATCGCGTTCCCCGCCCCGGTGTTCATCGGCGACACGCTCTACTGCGAGACCGAGATCAAGGACCGCAGGCCGTCGAAGTCCCGGCCGGGGCAGGGCATCGTGACGCTCGAGCACCGCGGCCTCAACCAGGACGGCGTGCTGGTGTGCTCGGCGGTCCGCTCCGCCCTCGTGCGGTTCCTGCCCGAGGGCGAGACCGCCCTCCCCTGACCACGACGTGAGGCCGGCCATCCCGCGCAGGGGTGGCCGGCCTCGTGCTCGCCGGGGTCAGAGGGTGGCGGCGCTGCCCAGGACCAGGGTGCCGGAGCTCATGAACATGCCGCCGACACCCGTGCACACGCTCACGTCGACACCGTCCACCTGGGCCGGAGCGGTGCCGCGGACCTGCCGGACCGACTCCTGGATGGCGAACATGCCGTACATGCCGGTGTGCGTGTAGGACAGGCCGCCGCCGTTGGTGTTCATCGGCAGCCGGCCGCCGGGAGCGGTGTTGCCGTCCGCGATGAACGCCGGTGCCTCGCCGCGCCCGACGAACCCGAGGTCCTCCAGGCCGTAGATCGGGACGTGGGCGAAGGCGTCGTAGATCATCAGGTGGTCCACGTCCGCGTGCGCCAGGCCGGACTGGGCGAAGGCGCGTTCACCACCGATGCGGATCGCCCGCGACGACGTGAGGCTCTCCAGCCCGGAGACCACGGAGGACTCGCTGGACTCCCCCGCCCCCAGCACGTACACCGGCGGCGCCGGCAGGTCGAGCGACCGGGCGCGTTCGGCGGAGGTGAGCACCAGCGCGCCGCCGCCGTCGGTGACGAGGCAGCAGTGCAACAGGTGCACCGGGTCGGCGATCACGGGCGAGGCGAACACGTCCTCGACGGTGATGGGGTCGCGCAGCTTGGCCCGCGGGTTCCTGGCGGCCCACTGCCGTTGCACCACCGGCACCATCGCGAGCTGCTCGCGGGTCATGCCGTACTCGGCCATGTACCGCCGCACGCCCATCGGGAACAGCGACGGCGCGCCGACAGGGCCGTGCGGCACCTCCAGCTGCGCCATGAACGACTGCGGCGCCGGCGCCCACGGCACCATGCCCACCCGCGACCGCCCGGACTCGCCGTGGGTCACGAGCACGGTCTCGCACAGGCCGGCGCTGATCGCGGCCATCGCGTGCCGCACGTGCAGCATGTACGACGAGCCGCCGACGTTCGTGCCGTCCAGGTACTCCGGGACGATGCCCAGGTAGTCGGCGACGTCGACGGGCATCTCCCCCGCCGACGCGACGCCGTCGACGTCGGCCGGGGTCAGCCCGCAGTCGGCGAGCGCGTTGAGCGCGGCGTCGACGTGCAGCTGCAGGGCGGACATGTGCGGGATCTTGCCCAGTTCGGTGCTCTCGGCGGCACCGATGATCGCGACGGCTCCACGCAGGCTCACTCGGCCACCTCGAAGCAGACGACGCGGCGCTCGCCGCGTTCCTCGAACGCCACCCGCACCGCCGCGTCGACCTCCAGCGACTCGGGCCGGTCGGTGCGGATCAGGGCGGTCAGGTGCGGTCCCTCCGCGAGCCGCACGACGCCCAGCGCGTAGGGGGCCTCGAACCCGGCCGGGGCGCGGTGGTTGACCACGAACGACAGCAGCACGCCGTCACCCGCCGCCGGGACCAGCTCCACCGAGCGCGCACCGCACCGGGGACAACTGCTGCGCGGGTAGAGGAAGAACGACGCGCAGGCCGTGCACCGCGGCACCGTCAGCTCGCCGGCGTCGATGCGGTCGAACCACTCGCGGGTGTCCGGAGTGGACGTTGGAACGGGTTTCACGGGGTCCCTTCCCGGACGAGATCGGGCAGCAGGTGCTTGCGGAGCTTGCCGTTGGCACCGCGCGGCAGCTCGGCCACGACCTGGTACCGGCGCGGCAGCTTGAAGCGCGCGAGGCGCTCGGCGAGGAACGGCGCGAGCAGCGCGGCGACGTCCCCGGTCCACAGTGGAGAGCCGGGCGCGACCTGGAGGACCGCGCACGCCCGCTGTCCCCATTCGGGGTCGGGCAGGCCGACCACTCCGGCGTCCTGGACGTCGGGGTGCTCGAGCAGCGCGGCCTCGACCTCGGCGGGGTAGATGTTCACCCCGCCGCTCACGATCACCTCGGCGGTGCGGCCGAGCAGGTACAGGTACCCGTCCTCGTCGAGGTGGCCGAGGTCCCCGACCGTGACGAAGTCGCCGACGCGGGAAGCCCGGGTCTTGGCGTCGTCGCCGCGGTAGGAGAAGGCGTGCGCGCCCATCCGCAGGAACACGCGCCCGGTCTGCCCGGCCGGCACCTGCTCGCCGTTCGCGTCGAGCACGCGCACCTCGGCACCGGGCTGCGGACGGCCCACGCTGCCGGGGCGGTCCAGCCACTCGGCGCTGGTGATCGCGGTACCCGCCGCCTCGGTCGCGCCGTAGTACTCCCACACCACCGGCCCGAACCACGCGATGACCTCGCGCTTCACCGACTCCGGGCACGGTCCCGCGCCGTGCACGAGGTTGCGCATGCTCGACACGTCGTGCGCCGCGCGGACGTCCCCGGGCAGGCGCAGCAGCCGGTGCAGCTGCGTCGGCACCATGTGGGTGGTGGTGACGCGGTGCTCCTCGATCAGCCGCAGCACGCGCTCGGCCTCGAAGTGGTCCATCAGCACGACCGCGTGCCCGAAGTGCAGCGACGTGACCGCCAGCCCGCTCACCGCGGTGTGGCTCAGCGGTGACGTCACCAGGTGCACGCCGTCGTCGAGCGGCGTGATGCCGAACATGCCGAGCTGCCAGGCGGCACCGGCGGCGAACACGTCGTCCGGGTCGCCCTCCGGCAGCTTCCGCAGCACGCCCTTGGGCCTGCCGGTCGTGCCGGAGGTGTAGCCGAGGTACGAGCCCGGCGACCGGTCCTCGAGCGGACCCGCCGGCAGCCCGGCGATCTCGGCGGTGAGGTCGCGGAACCCCTCGGCGGGCCCGAACGAGAACCGCCGGTCCGCCGGGAAAGCAGCCGCGCGCAAGGTGTCCGCGTGTGCCCGCGAGCAGAAGACGGCCACCGGGGCGGCGTCCTCGACGATGTAGCCGACCTCGGCCGTGGTCAGCGCGGTGTTGACCGGCACGTAGTAGGCGCCGATCTGCTGGCAGGCGAGGACGAGCGCGAGCGCCCACGACTCGTTGGCGACCACCCCGACCACGCGGTCGCCCCGCTCCAGGCCCAGCCCGCGCAACAGGCGGGCGGTCGCGTTGGCGCGGGCCAGCAGCTCGCCGCGGGTGGTGCGGGTGCCGTCCGGTTCGACGACGGCCAGGGCGTCGGGTGTGGTGACGGCCAGCCGCCAGAACCCCAGCCCGCTCATCCGCGCCGCTCCTCGGTCACCCGCGCGAGCAGCTCGCGCGCCAGGTCGCGGCGCAACGCCTTCGTCGTGCCGTAGGACGCGGCGAGGCCCATGACCCGCTTGAGCCAGATGTGCAGGTGGTACTCCCAGGTGAAGCCGATCCCGCCGTGCAGCTGCAACGCGGTGACGTTCGCCCTCGCGGCCGCGTCACCGGCGTAGGCCTTGGCGGCCGCCGCACGGCGTGGTCCGTCCGGCTCGTCGACGGCGTCGAACGCGGACAGCGCCGCGGCCGTGGCCATGTCGACCACCACCGCCAGGTCGGCGGCCTTGTGCTTCACGGCCTGGAACGACCCGACCGGCCGGCCGAACTGCTCGCGGACGCCCACGTACTCGACGGTGAGGTCCAGCAGTCGTTGCGCGGCGCCCGCGAGCATGCACGCGGCACCGGCGATGGCGAGCGTCCGCGTCCTGGCCACGACCGCGCTGTTCTGACCCAGCGGTGTTCCCGAGCCGACGAGAACGACCCTCGCGAGTGGACGCAGCGGGTCCTGTGCGGGAACGGGGTCGACCTCGATCTCCTCGCGGGTGAACGCCCGGACGACGCCGTCCTCGGCGAGGTCCAGCAGCAGGTCGGCGTCGGCCGCGTACGGGAGGAACGGGGTCAGCGCGCCGAGTCGGACGACGGCGATCGCGTCGCCCGCGGCGATCCGGCCGAGCCACTCGTCCGCCACCGGTACCGGCAGCGCTCCCAGCACGGACGTGGCGAGCACGGCCGTCTCCAGGAACGGCTCGGGCACGGCGTGCCGCCCGAGGCTGTGCAGCACACCGGACAGGTGCGCCGGGGACAGTCCCGCACCGCCGTGCTCCTCGGCGACGAGCGCGGAGACGAGGCCCGTCTCGGTGAGCCTGCCCCACAACGCGGCGGTGTGCGCCGTGCCGTCGGCGAGTTGGGCCCGCAGGTGGTCGAGCCCGCAGTGGGCCGTGAGCACGTCGCCGGTGAGCTCGTCGAGCTGGCGGCGGTCCTGGTCCAGGGTGTCGGTCATCGTCGCGGCTCCATCGGCAGGCCCAGCACGCGTTCGCTGATGATGTTGCGCTGGATCTCGTTCGTGCCGCCGAAGATCATGGCGGCGCGGGCGTACCAGTAGCGGTGGTGCCACCGCGACCACGCGCGCAGCGTGGCGGGGTCGGCGTCCGGCAGCGCGCCCGGATCGCCGACGACGGCGCCGTCCTCGGCGAGCAGCCGGATGCCGGTGTCGAAGATGTCGTGCTGCATCTCGGTCCAGAAGACCTTGTTGATGCTGGCCGTGCTGTCGAGCTCGCCGCCGGCCTCGGCCCGCGCGGCCAGCCGGTGGACGTTGGCCCGGTAGACCTCGGTCTGCACCAGGACCCGGCCCAGCTCGTCGAGTGCCTGCGCGTCGTCGTCGAGGCCGCGGGCCGCGATGAGCGCGGCCAGGTCCGCGACGTCGCCGGAGAACTTGGCGTGGTCGCCGAACACGGCGCCGCGCTCGAACCCGAGCGTCGACATCGCGACCGCCCAGCCGTTGTCGACGCCCCCGACGACGTTCCCGACCGGGACGCGGACGTCGGTGAAGAAGACCTCCGCGAACCCGCGGGTGCCGTCGACCATCGTCAGCGGCCGGACCTCCACCCCCGGTGAGCGCAGGTCGATGCACAGGAACGAGATGCCGCGGTGCTTGCGCTCGCGGCCCGCCTCGGGGTCGGTGCGCACCAGCGCGAAGATCCAGTCGGCGAAGCCGCCCATCGAGATCCAGATCTTCTGGCCGTTGACCACGAACTCGTCGCCGTCGCGCACCGCGGACGTCCGCAGCGAGGCGAGGTCGGAGCCGGAGCCGGGTTCGCTGAAGCCCTGGCACCAGATCGTGCGGCAGGCCAGCAGGTCGGGGATCCACCGGGCGCACTGCTCGGGCGTGCCCCACTGCATCAGCACCGGCCCCAGCAGGTAGAGCCCGCCCATGTTGATCCGCTCCGGCGCACCGGCGCGGTAGTACTCCTCGGCGAACGCGATCGACCGGCTCAGACTCGCGTCGCGGCCGCCGTACTCCGACGGCCAGTCGACGGCGGCGTACCCGCCCTCGAAGAGCCTGCCCTCCCAGGCGCGGTGCAGGTCGAACCCCTCCTGCCCGGTCCACGCCGGCAGCGGTTCGGCCGGCACGTTCTCCGCGAGCCAGGCGCGGACCTCGGCGCGGAACTCCTCGACGCCGCCCGCGTCGGCGGCGCTCATGCCGCGAGTCCCAGCGCGTCGGAGACGGACTTCATGGTGTCGGCGTAGTCGTGCACCTGCATCCTCAGCGAGATGTTGACGCCGTCGGCACCGAGCTCGCGGTACCGGTCGACGACGGCCGGCAGCGCGGCCATCTCGCCGGTGAACCGGAGTCCGGCGATCACGTGCTGTTCCTCCCTGTCCTTCCCGGCCGCGTCGAGGTGCTCGCGGTAGGTCCGGTGGTGCTCGGCGAACTGCGACGGGGTGAGGTTCCAGGGGTACCAGCCGGTCGCGACCGTCGCGGCCCGGCGCAGCGCGGCGGGCGAGTGCCCGCCGACGAGCACCCTCGGCATCGGTGCGGGGGTGCGCGGGTAGACGCCGTCGGGGTCGTCCCACAGCCGGGTGAGCTCGGCGATGCCCTCGCCGCAGCGGCGGCCGCGGGTCTTGAAGTCCGTCTGGCAGGCCGCGAACTCCTCGGCCGACCAGCCCACGCCGACCCCGAGGTCGATCCGGCCGTCCGTCAGCTCGACCGCGGTCATCAGGTCCCTCGCGAACAGCCGCGGGTTGCGCAGCGGCAGCAGCAGGACCGAGCTGCCGATCCGCAGCCGGGTGGTCGCCGCGCAGACCTCCGCGGCGGCCTGGAGCACGTCGATCAGCCCCTGGTCCGCCGCGGCCTCCACGCGGGCCGTGCCGTCCACGGTCTTGTTGTGCCGCTCGACCTTCTCGGGATCGGTCGCGGACGGTGCCTCCGGGTACGGGTACGCGGAGGTGTACTCGTCGAAGAACACGATGTGCTCCGGCAACCAGATGCCGGTGAACCCCAGCTCCTCGGCCGTGCGGCCCAGCTGGGCCATGAAGTCCGGGTTCCTCTCGGGGCTGCCGTCGAACAGGTCGACCAGACCGATCTCCACGCCGTCCTCCTCTCGCGGCTCAGGCGAACGCCGCGATGGCGGCGATCTCGTCGTCGGTGGGCAGGTGGTCGAGCTCGGCGACGAGTTCGTCGACCCTCACCGGGAGCACGTCGACCGCCTCCCTGGCGGCGGGCAGGTCGGCGACCGGCACGCACCAGGTGCGGCGCACCCCGCCGGCGGCGTCGCCGAGCACGCCGGCGAGCACCGCGGCGGAGGCCACCAGGCCGGCGGCACCCTCGCGCCAGGTCAGCCAGCCGGCCGGCGCGCCGCAGGCGGCGACGTACCGCTCCAGGGCCTCGGTGGTCGTCGCGCGGAGGTGGGTGGCGGGCACCCGGTCCCCCGCGGGCTTCGGCAGCGCGATCGCGCCGTTGAACTGGACGTGCTCGCCCTGGTGCGATGCGCGCCGCTGCGTCCACAACGCGCGCATCGCACCGAGGTTGTCCAGTCCGCGGCCGAGGTGGTCGCCGGTGTCGCGGAACGGGTCGGCGAGGACGGCGGGCGGAGCGGCGAGGTCGAGCCCCAGCTCCAGCCGGCCGCCGGCGAACCAGTCGAGGCTCGCGATCTGCTTGGCCCTGACCGCCGCGCTGTGCAGGGCGAGGAGCTCACCGGACAGGCCGAGCCGGATCCGGCCGGTCGCCCCGGCCACCCGCTGCATTCCCAGCACCGGGTCGTGGGCCCGGTCCGCGGCGGCCTCGCGGTCACCGTGCGCCCACCAGGAGGCGAGACCCGCCTCCTCGGCGGACGCGGCGGCCCGCGTGATCGCCGCGCCGAGCGGCTGCCCGCCCGTTGTCCGGAAACCGCAGGCGATTCCGATGTCCATCGACGTCCTCTCCCTCATGCGGCGGTGGTCAGCGCTTCCACTCCACGAGCACGCCGTCCTTGCTCCACTCCAGGTACGCGCCCTTGCCGCTCAGGCTCGCCTGACCGTTCTTGTAGGACAGTTCGCCGTAGACGGTGTCCTGCTTGCTCACCTTCTGCAGCGCGTCCGCGACCTTGGACGGGTCCTTGTCGCCGGCCTGCTTGATCGCCTCGGCCATCAGCCACATCGCGGTGTAGCCCTGCGCCCCGTACATGTCGGGGTCCTTCTGGTACTCCGCCTTGTAGTCCGCGGTGAACTTGGTGGCGCGCTCGTTGGTCGTGAAGCCCGCCTGGAACGGCACCGCGAACAGGGCGCCCGCGAGACCGCCGCCGGAGGACTTGAACAGCTCGGCGCTGTCGACGCCGTAGCTCGTGAGGATGCGCTTGCCGTAGTCGCGCTCGCGCAACGACTTCGACAGCAGCGCGGCCGGGGTGCCGAGCATGCTGGCGACCACCGCGTCCGGGTTGAGCGACTGCACCTCGGTCGCGGCCTGCGTGTAGTTGGTGTCGGCCGCCGAGGTGTTGATCGTGCGGACCACGTTCACGCCGTTGCGCTCGAGCGCGGCCTTCCAGACCTTGGCGTCACCGACCATGCCGTCGTTGTCGGAGGTGACCACCATGACCGCGGTCTTGATGCCCTCCTTCGGCACGACCGTGTCGACGAACTGGTCGTAGAGGCCACCCGACTCCGCCGGCAGGACCACCGGGCGGTAGACGTAGGGCGGCTCGGCGAGGCCCGCGAGGATCGCGGAGGACACGATCGCGGGGACCTTGCTCTGCTTGATCATCGGGGCGAGCGCGCCGGCCTCGGAGGAGAGCCCGCAGCACAGGACGCCGGAGGCGCCGTCCGCGACGTACTGCCGGTAGAGCGCGATGGCCTTCGCCGGATCGCCCTTGATGTCGTCGATCTTGAGGTCGACGGTCTTGCCGTCGCCGAGGTAGCCGCTCGCGTTGATCTCCTTCACCGCGAGCTTGGCGCCCTCGGTGATCGGCACGCCCGCGAAGGCGGCGGGCCCGGAGAGCAGAGCGGGGAAGCCGACGAGGTACTTGGTGCCGGCACCCGCGTCCGCGGCGCCGCCGCATCCCGAGAGCGCGACGAGTGCGGCAGTGGTGGTGATCGCCGCTGTGACCGTGCGGAACCGGCGCCACTGCCGGCTGGTGGTGAGTCGAGACACGGGCGTCCCTTTCTGACCAACGGGTCAAGCAAGCGCTTGAGCCAAGTAAAGCAAGTGCTTGATATTAGGCACGGTGACTCCGGTCACGCAATGGTCTGAGCTGCATTTCCGCATTTCCGGACCGGTCGGTGACACACCGTCATGCAGTGCGGAGCCCGAACCTCCCGCGGTCGACGACCGCGTCGCCGGCCGGGGTCAGGACGCGGAACACGCCCGTGCCGCCGTCGTTCCACACGACCAGGCGCAGGGGGTCGCCGGGCAGGACGGGCCGGGTGAAGCGGCCAGCCATGGACCGCAGGCCGCTCGCGTCGCCGCCGGCGAGGTGGTTGACCAGCAGCCGGGTGACCCAGCCGTAGGTGCACATGCCGTGCAGGATCGGGCGGGCGAACCCGCCGCGGGCCGCGAAGGCCGGGTCGGCGTGCAGCGGGTTGCGGTCCCCCGTGAGCCGGTACAGCAGCGCCTGGTCCGGCCTGCTGGCGAAGTCGATCTCGAGGTCCGGCGCCCGGTCCGGCGCCGTCCACGCGGGGCTGGGGCCGCGGTCGCCGCCGAACCCGCCGGCACCGCCGAAGAACCCGCCGAGGCGGCTGCGCATCAGCCGCCGGCCGGTCTCCGCGTCGACCAGCTCCGACTCGGTCCACAGCAGCGCGTGCGGGTCCTTGTCCCAGATCTCGGTCACCGTCGTCGTCACGTGCGCCGTGCCCGCCGCCGGGATCGGTCCGTCCACTTCGAACTCCTGCTCGGCGTGCACCGCCCGCGCCGGGTCGAAGTCGCCGACGTCGGGCAGCCCGTCCGCCACGCTCAGCACCACGCCGAAGGACGGGATCACCTGCTGGGCGACGCCTTCGCTGTTCTCGGTGGTGTAGGCCAGCTCGGCGAGCGGGTCGTCCTGGCCCGCGCCGACGGCGAGCGCGTAGAGCAGCGAGTCCCGGTCGGTCCAGGTGACGGTGCGCGGTCCGGTGACCGTGCCGACGCGGGTCGGGTCGAGTGGCATCGCGGTTTTCCTTCGCTGGAGGGGTCAGGCGGACAGGCGGGTGCGCGGACCCGCCTTGAGCACCCTGGACGGCAGCTCCCGGCCGACGAGGCGCTGCGCGAGCGCGGCGACGCCGAGGAGGCGGTCCAGGTCGACACCGGTCTCGACGCCGAGCTCCTGCAGCAGGTACACCGCTTCCTCGGTCGCGATGTTGCCGCTCGCGCCGGGCGCGTACGGGCAGCCGCCGAGGCCGCCGACGCTCGCGTCGAACCGCTCCACACCCATCTCCAGGCCCGCCACGAGGTTCGCCATGCCGGTGCCGCGGGTGTCGTGCAGGTGCAGGGCGAGCGGCGCGCCGGCGTCGAGGTCGCGGAACCGGCCGACGAGGCGGCGGACCCTGGGCGGCGAGCCCATGCCGGTGGTGTCTCCGAAGCAGATGCTGTCCGCGCCGTCGCGGCGGGCCCTGGCGGCGTACGACGCGACGACGTCCTCGGCGATCTCGCCCTCGTAGGGGCATCCGAACGCGGTCGCGACGATCACCTGGCAGGTCGCCCCCGCCGCGTGCGCCAGGTCGATGACCTCGGCGATGCCGTCGAGCGACTGCTCCGGGGTGCGGTTGAGGTTGCGCAGGTTGTGGGTGGCCGACGCCGAGACGACGACCTCCAGGTCGCGGAAGCCCGCGTCGAGGGCACGGCGGGCGCCGAAGAGGTTGGGCACGAGCGCCGAGTACCGCACGTCGTCGCGGCGCTGCACGGCCAACCACACCTCGGCGGCGTCGGCCATCTGCGGAATCGCCCTGGGGTGCACGTAGGAGACGGTCTCGATCTCCGTCAGCCCGGTCGTGCCGAGCGCGTCGACGAGCTCGACCTTCCCGGCCGTGGGCACGGGCGGCTCGTTCTGCAGGCCGTCGCGCGGGCCGACCTCGCGGAGCACGACCCGCGAGGGCACGTCGCCCATCAGAAGCCCTGCTCGGTGGCGACGAGCGCCCGGTGGGCGGTCGGCGTCCCGTAGAGCGCGCGGGCGGTCGTTACGCGCCGGAAGTGGTGCGAGATCTCGTGTTCCCATGTGAACCCGATGCCGCCATGCACCTGGACCGCCTCGCGCAGCACGACCATCGCGGCGTCACCCGCGCGGACCTTGGCCGCGGACGCGGCGAAGCGCCAGTCGGCGGCGCCGTCCGACGCGGCGGCCAGTGCCGCGAGCACGGCGCTGGTCGCGGTGGTCAGTTCGGCGTACATGTCGACGAGCTTGTGCTTGATGCTCTGGAACGACGCGACCGGGCGGCCGAACTGCGTGCGGTCCACCGCGTAGTCGCGAGCGAGCCGGAAGGCCCGGTCGGCGGCGGCGAGGGCGTCGACCGCGGTGAGCAGCGCGCCGGTCAGCCACGCGTCGCGCACGGCGCCGGCCACGCCGTCGGCCACCAGCGACGCCGGGGCGCCGTCGAGGTCGAGCAGGGCGAGGCCCTGACCGGGGTCGACCGCCTCCATGGCCGTGACCCGCACACCCGGTGCCGTGGCGTCGACCAGCACCAGCTCGTCGCCCGACGTCGTCACCAGGAACGCGGCGGCGTGGGTCCCGCTGTGGACGAACGTCTTGCGCCCGCTCACCACCTGCCCGTCGAACCGCGTGGCGGCCTCCAGCGCGACGCCAGCCCCGTCCTCGTGCAGGGCCGGCACCACGACCAGCCCCTGCTCGGCGAGCGCCCGGCGCAGGCCGGTGTCGTCGGCGGGGTCGACGAGGCGCAGCAGGGTCACCGCGACTCCCGAGGCCGCGACCAGCGGGCCGGACCAGCCGCACCGCGAGGCCTCGGCCACCGCGGCGGCCAGTTCCGTGAGAGTGGCGCCCTGACCGCCGTGCTCGTCCTCGACGAGCAGGGCGGCGGCACCGACCTCCTCGACCAGTCCCGTCCACAGCTCGGGCAGGCCGGCGCCGCCGCGGCGGCTGACCTCCACCGGGCTGCGCTGGTCCATGAACCGGGCGAACACCGGCGACAGCTCGGCGCTGAGCATCAGACCCGACACGCCTCTCCTCCCGTTGTGAATCAAGCGCTTGCTATGCAGCGCTGACGGGGAGGCGCCGGTGGACGCCTCTCCTGGTTCAGGTGGTGCGGATCCCGTTGAGCAGGATCGCGGTCTGCACCTCGATGACCCGGTCGATGCCGACCCGGCCGCGGGGGTTGAACCAGCGGATGACCGCCTGGATCGCACCCATGATGGTCCGGTAGATCATCCGGGCGTCGATGTCGTCGCGGATGACGCCCGCGTCGATGCCCTGCTGGATCGTCTCCAGCCACACCTTCTCGACCCGGTGCTGGCGGTCGGAGATGCCCTTCATCGGCCGGACGTAGTGCCAGTCGTTCTGGAGGATCGTGACGTGCTGCCGGTTCTCGACCAGGCCGCGCAGGGCGCACTCGACGAGCTGTTCCAGCGCGTCGACGGGCCCCTCCGCCCTGGCGATCGCCGCGTCGTAGCCGCGGATGATGGTGTCGAGGTACTCGACGAGCACCTCCTCGACCATCGCCTCCTTGGAGTCGAAGTAGTAGTAGAGGCTGCCCGAGAGCATGTCGGCCTCGTCGGCGATGTCCCGCACGGTGGCGGCGGAGAAGCCCTTCTCCGCGAACACCTTCGCCGCGGCCCGCATGATCAGCTCCTTGCGAGCCACGCCCGTAGGGGAGCCGGTCGAGCGGCGACGGGTAGTACTCACACTGCGCTGCCTTTCTGTAACCGGTCGAAGTGTTCGGTCACCCTAACGGACCGCGTCACGATCGAGCGGGCACGGCGCGAAGAGCCGGTTCAGGGCTTGCGGTTGGAGAAGATGGTGACCGCGCTGACGAGGTCACCGGGGCTGCCGCCCTGGTTCTGCACGAGTCCGTAGCGCGGGTCGGCGACCTGCCGCTCCCCCGCCTCGCCGCGGAACTGCAGCCACATCTCGTAGATCATGCGCAGCCCGCTGGCACCGATCGGGTGACCGAAGCTCTTCAGGCCGCCGTCGGGGTTGACCGGCAGCGGGCCGTCGCGGTCGTAGCGGCCGTCGAGCACGTCGCGCCACGCCTTGCCGCGCTCCGAGAACCCCAGCTCCTCCATCAGGACCATCTCGGTGGGCGTGAAGCAGTCGTGCACCTCGGCCAGCGAGATCTGCGTCGCCGGGTCGGTGATCCCGGCCTGCGCGTACGCCGCCTTCGCCGACGCCGCCGCCTCGCCGAGGTCGGAGTAGTCGTAGTCGCTGTCGTTGCGGCCGGTGCCCGAGCCGGCGTCGAGCGCCAGCGCGTGCACGTACAGCGGCGTGTCCGTGTACTTCAGCGCGTCCTCGGCGCGGACGATCACGGCCGCGGCCGCCCCGTCGGCGACACCGGAGCAGTCGAAGACGCTGAGCCTGCCCGCGAGGGCGGGTGCCTGGGCGATGGTCTCCTTGGGCACCTCCTTGCGGAACTGCGCGCGCGGGTTCCTGGCCCCGTTGCCGTGGTTCTTCCAGGCGATGTGGGTCATCGCCTCCTTGACCTGCTCCTCCGGCACGCCGTAGCGGCGCGCGTAGGCGGGCACGATCATCGAGTACATCGCGGGGGCGCTGAGCACCGGCGGCGTGCCGTCGTTCGGGACGCTCGGCATCTCCAAGCCGGTGTAGCCCGCGTCCTTGAGCTTCTCGCCGCCGACCGCCATCACGACGTCGTAGGCACCGGAGGACACGGCGTAGCAGGCGTTGCGGAACGCCTCCGAGCCCGTCGCGCACATGTTCTCCACCCGCGTCACCGGCTTGTGCGCGATGTTGAGCGGACGGGTGAGCGTCAGCCCGGAGACGCCGGAGATCATCGAGCCGAGCCAGAACGCGTCGACGTCCCCGGCGCCGAGGCCGCCCGCCGAGAGCAGCGCGCCGTGCGTCGCCTCGACGAGCAGGTCGTCGACGTCGCGGTCCCAGTGCTCGCCGAAGTTCGTGCAGGCCATGCCGACCACGGCGACCGGCGTGGTGAGAGCGTGCGATCCCATCAGTCCTCCTCGAGGTGCGGGCGCACCTTCCACACGTAGTTGCGGACCCCGTTGCCCGCGACGCTCGCCAGCCGGAACGCCGGGGACACCCGGTCGCCGATGGCGAGCTCGCGGCCGGCCGCGTCGGTCATCTCGCACTCGAACCGGCCGCCGCCGTCGAAGTCGACCGCGACCACGCGAGCGGGGAGCTGGACCGACTCGGAGAGCCAGTCGTCGGTGAACGTCGCGATCCTGCCGGGCACGTCGACCATCGAGACCGGCTCGAAGCCCCCGGTCGCGGAGCACCGCAGGCAGACCTGGCGCGGCGGCAGGTTGCGGTAGCCGCAGGACCCGCACTGCGCGGCCACGAAGCCGAACTTCCAGGCCGCGGTGCGCCGCGAGGCGGGCGGCACGGGCGGCTTGACGTCCGGACGCCGGGCGGGCTCGCGCGGCAGCAGGCCGCGCCAGTTGAGGAAGTCGCCGTAGGACACGGGCTGCCCGGGCGGCGCGTCCTCCACCCCGCTGCGCGGGCCGTGGGCGTGCTTCTCCGTGACGCGGAAGACGAAGGCGTCGGCGCCGTCGGTGGCCGACACGGCCAGGACCACGTCGCCGGGGGACGCCGCGTCGAGCGCGAGCGCCAGGCCGACGGCGAGGTCTGCGGCGCCGGCGTAGCCCAGGTGCGCGACGTCCGCGGCGGCGAGCTGCTCCGCCTCGAAGCCGCGGCGCGCGGCGGTACGGGCTCGGGCGTGGGGCGTGCTGACGACGACGTGGGCGACCTCTTCGCGCTTGAGCCCGCACTGGCCGAGGACGTCCTCGACGACCCGTTCGACGAGGGGCACGTAGGCCTCCACGCCGAAGCGCTCCTCCCAGGTCCGGGTGCGGACCTCGCCGGGGACCCGCCACCGGTCGAGGAACTCGGTCGTCAGCGCGGCCGACCCGAGCAGCTCGGCGACCGGGTCGGGCCCGACGACGAGCGCGGCGGCGGCATCGGCCCCACCGGCCTCGTCCGCGGAACCGGGCAGGCCGTAGCGGAGGTCGCTCGCGACGACGACGGCGTCACCGGCGGACAGGCCGGCGGACAACGCGCCCGCGCCACCGCGCAGCGCACCGGACACGTCGTAGGCCGCGACCTCCTCACCGAGCCCGGACGCGGCGGCGACGGTGGCCGCGTTCGACTTCTCCAGATAACCGGGCCGCGTCGTGGCGAACCACAGGCTGCCGACGGCACCGGCGCCGCGCAGCGCGGCCCTGGCGGCCGCCACGCCCATCGTCGTGGCGTCCTCGTCGAACGACGCGACGGGACGTGCCCCCCTGCCCCGTCCCCCGAGCACGCGGGCGACGTCGGCGCGGTCCAGGCGCGGCACGGGCAGGTACACGGCATAGGACTGGATGCCGACCACGGCACCTCCTTCGACCTGGCTCGACGCACTTTAAATCAAGCACTTGCTTTGCTAGCTTAAGGACGCCGCCCCACCAGCGCAACAGTGCGCCGAGCCGGGGAGCCCCGATCGGAGGACATGTGAGCGAAGGGGATTTCCGGCAGCGCGTCGCCGAGGTCGTCGGCGCGTTCGCCCCGCGGCGGGCCGCCGCCGGGAACGCCTGGGGCCAGGGCGACGACCGGGTCTCGGTCGTCGCCGAACGCTCCGAGGGCGAGGCGGAGGAAATCGCGGAGCTGCGCCGCTACCGCGCCCACCTCGACGCCGGTGGACTGTCCTGGGTGGAGGGTCCCGAGACCTACGGCGGCGCGGGCCTGACCACGCGGCACGCCGAGCTCCTGCGCGCCGTCGAGGCCGAGCACGCCCTCCCCGACGACGCCTACCTCCGCTTCAGCGCGTCCACGCTCTGCCCGACGCTGCTCGAACACGGCACCGACGAGCAGAAGACCGGGCTGCTGCGCCGGCTGCGGACCGGCGAGGTCATCGCCTGCCAGCTCTACAGCGAACCCGGTGCCGGGTCGGACCTCGCGGGTCTGTCCACCCGGGCCGAACGCCGCGGTGACGGCTGGGTGCTGAACGGCCAGAAGGTCTGGAGCTCCGGCGCCCACTACAGCGACATCGGTCTCTGCATCGCGCGCACGGACCCGGCCAAGCCCAAGCACGCGGGCCTCACCACGTTCCTCGTCGACCTGACCGCGCCGGGCGTGGAGATCCGCCCGATCCGCCAGCTCACCGGCGGGGCGTCGTTCGACGAGGTGTTCCTCACCGACGTCCCCGTCCCCGACTCGGCCCGCGTCGGCGCGGTCGACGGCGGGTGGGGCGTCGTGATGACCTCGCTGCTGCACGAGCGGTCCGCCATCGGCCGCGAGGTCGGTGTGGACGCCGCGCTGGTCGACCGGCTGGTGGACCTCGCGCGCCACGCGCAGGAACCGGTCGACGCCCGCACCCGCGACCAGCTCGCCGACGTCGTGGTGCGCGCGTGGGCGGCGCGGCTGACCACGGACCGGTTGCTCGCCGGCGGCGGCACCCCCGGCCCCGAGCTGGCGATGACGAAGCTCCTCACGACGGACCTGCTGCGGCAGATGAGCGACGTCGCCGCGGACGTCCTCGGCGCGGGCCACGTGGCCGACACCGGCGAGTGGGGCACCTACGCGTGGTCCGAGCTCACCCTCGGGCTGCCCGGTCTCCGCGTGGGCGGCGGCACCGACGAGATCCTCAAGAACGCCATCGGGGAACGGGTTCTCCAGCTACCCAAGGACGCGCGATGAAGATCGACATGGGCATGATCGGTTCCTCGGCCGCCGGGTGCGGCCCGATCGCGGCGGACGCCGAGGCACGGGGGTTCGACGGCGTCTGGGCGAGCGAGAGCGTCACCGACGCCTTCCTCCAGTCCCAGGCGGCACTGCTCTCGACCGAGCGGGTCTCGGTCGGCACGGCGATCGCGGTCGCGTTCGCCCGCAACCCGATGTCGGTCGCCTACCTCGCGTGGGACCTCGCCGCCATGTCCGGCGGGCGCTTCGTGCTCGGCCTGGGCAGCCAGATCCAGGCCCACGTCGAGCGGCGCTTCAGCATGACGTGGAGCTCTCCCGTCGACCGGATGCGCGACTTCCTGCTGGCGATGGACGCGATCTTCTCGTCGTGGCGCGACGGCACCCGCCTCGAGTACCGCGGCGAGCACTACCAGCACACGCTGATGACGCCGGTGTTCACGCCGCACCACCACACGCACCGGATCCCCACGATGATCGCCGCGGTCGGCGCGAAGATGACCGAACTGGGCGCCGAGCTGTGCGACGGCCTGCTCCTGCACGGCATGACCACCACGGCGTACCTGGACCAGGTGACGCTGCCCGCCGTGGACCGCGGCCTGGCGGCGTCCGGCCGCGGCCGTGACGCGCTGGAGCTGTACGTGCCGCTGTTCCTCGTCATGGGCGACACCGAGGAGCAGATCGCCGAGACCTCCAGGAAGACCCGCGAGCAGATCGCGTTCTACGCCTCCACCCCCGCCTACTCGAAGGTCCTCGCGAGCATCGGCTACGACAACCTCCAGCCCGAGCTGCAGACCCTGTCGCGCGCCGGCAGGTGGGCCGAGATGGGCGACCTGATCGACGACCGGGTCCTCGGCGAGATCGCACTGATCGGCGCCCCGGAGGACATGCCGGCCCTGTGCCGCAAGCGCTTCGACGGCCGCGTGGACCGCGTGTCGTCGTACTTCGGCTGGCCCGTCGAGGATCCCGACCGGCTGCGCGAGATCCTCGCCGCCTTCGGCGACCCGACGACCCCGGAGGTGACCCGATGACCCGGCTGACCGCGGCGGACCTGGTGGCCCGCGCCGAGATCACCGACACGCTGCACGCCTACAGCCGCGGGGTCGACCGCCGCGACATCGACCTGCTGGCCGACCTGTTCACCGAGGACGGCACGTTCGACTACGGCCACGGCAACGTCACCGCGGGCCGCACCGCGCTGCGCGCCCTCTTCGAGGCGGCAACCGGTCGCTACACCGCGACCAGCCACCACGTGTCGACGGTGAGCTTCCTGCACGTGGGCGACGGCACCGCGCGGACCATCGCCTACGTGTACGCCTTCCACGACAACGCGGGGCAGGACCGGCACCTGCACGTGTGGGGCTGCTACGAGGACGAGCTGGCCGACGAGGGCGATCGCTGGCGGATCAGGGCCCGCAAGGTCCGGGTGGCAGGCGTGAGGACGACCGGCTCGGAGCCGCTGCCCGAACGCTTCGAGCGCTACGACCGCCACCCGCGCCGGTAGAGGAATGTCCTTGTACCGCTGAATTCCGTTGCCGAATCGACCATGGGCGAAGGCCGCTGGGGCGCGTCATCGCGTCCACAGCAGACCCCTCTTCCCGACCGGCCTTCATAGACATTCCGTTGGGCGCCGTCCGAGTGAAGTCGTTTGGACTCGTAGCGGCGGCCCGTGTGTCTCCGATCAGGTGAGCACGGCGGCGGAAAGTCGTTCGGTGAGAGGAAGAACATGAGACGAAGACTGATGGCCGCCTTGTCGGCGGCGGTGATGATGGCCGGGCTCGTCGTGGGACAGGGCTCCGCACAGGCCGCCACGACGGGGTGGGTGTACATCTCGTTCCCCACGTGGCTGGCCAACTGCGAGAGCGGTGGACGTGTCACCGCCATCCAGGCCTACACGGACTACTGGTCGACCAACTGGGACACCGGCGACGACCTGGTGTACGGCAAGGTCGCCCTCGGCCAGCGGAACAAGATCATCGCCACGGTCTTCTGCAGCAAGTGGCCGGCGGGCTACTACCGCTACGTGGCGCGCACCGACGTGGTGCCCACGCGGAACAACCAGACGCTCTGGGTCGGGCCTGCGGGCTGGAGCCGCAACTGACCGATCGCCGCCCGCGCCGGCACCTGCCGGGATGCCTCGTGGGCATCCCGGCAGTTCGCGCCTGTCTCCCCCGCCCGAGACGCGGGTGGATCGCCTACGCGGCGGTGCGCTGCTCCTTCTGGCGAGCGAGCTGCGCACGGGTCGCCTGCACCCCGAGGAAGACCGCGAAGGCGAGGGTGATCCACAGCGCGTAGCGGTCGATCAGCAGGACCACGTCCACGGCGTCCTGCCCGAGTCCGTACCCGAGACCGGCGACCAGTCCGGTCATGAGACCGGCGCCGATCACGTCCGCCAGCAGGAACGCCGGGAGCGACATCCCCGCCAGCCCGGCGAGCAGGAACGCGAGGATCGCGGGCACACCCGGCACCGACGCGCCGACGACGAGGCCGAACTTGCCCCACGCAGGCCAGGAGCGCAGTCGCGGGACGAGTCGCCGCGCGCTGTCGGTCGGGACGAAGAACCCCACGCTCTTCTGCCCCCACCGGCGTCCGGCCCACCAGTACAGCCAGTCGAACTTGACCTTGCCGATGATGCCGGCCGCGACGACCCACCACAGCTCGCCCTGCCCGAGGCGCGCGAACGCGGCACCCGCCCCGATGGCCGAGGAGCTGCCCGTGGCCGCCGCGGTCGCGATCGGGTGCGTCCCCAGGAGGAACGGGCGCAGCGGCAGGGACACCAGCGACAGCACGATCGAGGCGGTCAGCACGCCGATCAGCACCTTGTCCGCCCGCTCCATCGGACTCCCCCACGGCCGCAGCTCGCGCCACTGCCGCTGGGCCGCCTCGACCTCCCCGGCGCTGTAGGTGCGACCCCACCACGTCCGCCGTGCCGTGCCGCCCTCGGCGGGGTCCTCCGGCTTCGCGGCCGCAGGAGCATCCTCGCTGGATCCGGACATCCTGGTCATGGTTTTCCTCACGTCGGGGACGCCGATCTCTGACAGGACATCGCGTCACGACGTCCTCGCCGCGACGCGACTAGTACGATCCGAGAATATGTACTAGCACGATAGGCGTCAAACGTACCGGCACGTTTCACGCATCCGTACCGGTACACTCGGGGGCATGTCCACCCGCCAGGAGCTGGTCGAAGCCGCACTGCGGCTGGCGAGCACGAGCGGCTTCGGCGCCCTGAGCGTGCGCGGGGTCGCCCGGGAAGCCGGCGTGGGCGCGACCACGTTGCGCCACTACTTCCCCTCGCAGGCCGACCTCCACCTCGCGGTGACGACCGAGCTGGTCACGTCGCTGCTGCACGACCTGGACATCGAGGACGACACCGGCGACCCGGCCGGCCGCCTCTACGACTGCCTGGAGCAGTTCCTGCCGGACCCCGCCCGCGAGATCTCGTTGCGCGGCAGCTGGTTCGACCTCTACTGCACCGCCCTGGCCCCGAACGCGCCGGCCGCCCTGCGCAACGTCCTGCGCGCCGCCCACGAGGCGTCGGCCACCGCCGTGCGCCGCTGGCTGTCCGCGCTGGTCGCGCAGGGGCACCTGGCCGAGGAGGACGTCGAGGACCAGGCGGCGCACGTGCTGGCGATGATCAACGGCCTGCACCTCTGCGCCGTGATCGAACCGGAGCGCTACGACCTGCCGCGCGAGAAGCGCCTGCTGCGGTGGTACACCCGCCGGCTCCTGTCCGGGTGACCCGGCCCACCCGTGCGGCGAAACGGGTGTAACCGCAGCTCAGAACGGGAACCCCGGCCCGAACACCTCACCACCGCGAGGTCCGGCTCCCGAGGAACGATCATGAACACGTCGGTCATCCCGCCGCGAGCCGGCACCACCGCCGCCGATGTCGTTGCCGGACAGTGGTTCTGGCACGAGCCCTGGCCCGGCTACCGCGTGCCGCTGCACGTCGCCGCCGTCAGCCGGCACGGCCGCACCGTGCGCATCGTGACCACCGACCCGGACCGCGAGATCGTGCAGTACCGGTCCGACCGGCCCGTCCACCTGCTCCGGGACGAGGACTGGGGCATCTCGCTGAGCGGCGTCCTGCCGCTCAGCGACGTCGCCTGAGCGTGCGGCAGCGGCTATCCGTCGATCTTCGTCGCGGACAGCGTGACCTGCGTGGTGCAGTCGACGACCTTGCCGGCTTCCACGCTCTGCGCGACGGTCTTCCAGTTGCGGTCGTTGATCAGGAGGCGGCCCTGGCCGCTCGCGTCCTGCTCGCGCAGGAAGTACAGACCGGCTTTCTGCATCGTGTCCTGCGCGGTCTGGTGGACCATGCCGACGACGTCGGGCACCGTGCAGGTCTTCGCGGCGGGCACGGCGGGGGCGGTCGGCTGAGCCGGCGCGGTGGCTGACGGCGGAGCGGGCGTGGTCGTCCCGGCCGGGGGCGTCGCCGAGCACGCGGCGGTCGCGAGCAGTGCGGCGACGGCGACAGCAATGCGCATGACCGGCCTTTCGCAGTGAACCCGCGCCCACGTCGGGCGGCGGAGGACGCTCCCTCCACACTTGTTATCGGCTACCCGCCTCGCACGCTGAACAGGCTGAACCGTTCGGGTGGCGGCACTGGGCGGGGACCGGGGACCCACCGTCGCCGGGAAGCGGGCGCGCGACGACCTCCGCGGCGTCCTCGGCGGAGAGCCCGAGCATCCGCGGCACCACCTCCGCCATCCCGGCGGCCGCCCGGTCGCAGTCGGTGTCCGGGCGCGCGAACCGGCCGGCGGCGATGCCGTTCTCGAGGTCGCGCCTGACCCGCAGCCCGGCATCGTCCGCTGGCCGACCCGCATCACCGGCGGCCAGGTCAGCGGGACACCGGTGATGCGGGCCGGACTGGACCGCGACCGTGCTCGACGTGGCCGGGGCGCAACCGGTTCTGCCTCTCGAAGGCATGAGCCTCGCCGGGCACCTCCTCGGCGGCGAGGCCGCCCCGGCCCGCGATCTTCTCTGGCGCACCGAAACCCAGCGCGCGCTCGTCGCCGAGCTCAGGAGCGCGTGGAGTCGGTGAAAGCCGGCCTGCTCCCCTACCCGGCCTGATCCTCACCACGGCGCGATGGCCTTCGCCCCGCTACAGGCTCCCCGGATCTCACCCGCCGTCGCCGGCTTCACCGGGGTCCGGCACACCAGACGGTTCCCGCCGCACACGCGGAAAATCGGGCCCCACTGCGCTGAAGCCGAACAGCGCCAGTGCCTTCACATGGTCGGCAGAAGCCGCACTTGCCGGTCAGGTGCGGGTCGCGAAGATCCACCGGTTGCTCGCCAGCGCGTCGTCGGCCTGCGGCTCGGGGCCACGTCCGAACGACCGGGCGAAGTCGAACGGCGTCGTGACCTCCGTGGCCCAGCCCCTGCTCGCCAGGTACCCGGCGGAGTCGGGGCGCGGTTCGGCGTCGAACAGGCTGAGCAGGTCGACGCCGATGCGCTGCCTGGCCAGCGAGTAGACGGTGCTGGAACGCACCTGCGGCGACTCGCTGCCGAGCTTGACCTCGAAGGCGATGGAGCTGTCGCGCACGCCGAGCCTGTCCACGGCGTCGATCAGGCGCCGCTCGGCGTCGCTGGGCAGGTACAGCATCAAGCCTTCGGCCAGCCACACGCTCGGCGAGGTGGGGTCGAACCCCGCCGCGGCCAGCGCTGTCTCCCAGTCCTGCCGGAAGTCGACCGCGACGGGCACGCGCCGGGTCCGCGGTGTCGCGCCCAGGCGGTCGAGGACGTCCTGCTTGAAGCCGAGCACCGGGTCCTGGTCGAGCTCGAACACGACGCAGTCCCGCGGCCAGTCGAGCCGGAACGCCCGCGTGTCGAGCCCGGCGCCCAGCAACACCGCCTGCCGGGCCCCGGCGTGCACCGACCGCTGCACGAAGTCGTCGAGCACTCTCGTCCGCAGGCCGAAGTAGCGCCCGAGCCTGCCCCACAACGGGTCCTCGTCACCGGCCGGGACCTCGTGCGGGCGCACCGGCCAGTTCTCACAGGTGCCCGCGGCACGGACGAAGTGCTCGGCGTAGTCGTCCCGCGCGAGCGAGTCGTGCCGGTGCGTCTCGATGGCACGGGCCGCGGCGACCATGAGCGAGGTGCGCGCGACCCCGCGTTCCACCACCTGTCCCCCGCTGTCCGCTGTCTCCGGTGGGGTGGCGGGCACCGACCACACCTCCGGGTCGTCCAGCGTCATCAGCCGCGCGCCGTAGAGGGTGCTCATGAACGACAGGATCGCCTCGTCGGTCAGGTGCAGGCTCGTGGTGCAGTCGGTCAGCACGCTCACGTGGAAGCCCCGCTGGAACGCCGAGCGCGCCGAGGTGTCCACGCACACGTCGGTGTAGAGGCCCGCGAACACCAGGTGTTCGACGCCCTTCTCCCGCAGGTGGTCCTCGAACCCCTCGGCGAGGAACGCGTCGAACCGGGCGCGCTTGGTGAACACGCGTTCTCCCTCCACCGGCCGCACCCGGTGGAACTCGGCTCCCCAGCTGCCCTCCCGGCACTTGGGGGCCTTGCCGAGCAGCAGGTCGCGGCGCCGCCAGCTCGGCCCCTGGTGCTCGGCGTCACCGGTGAACCGGACGTGGACGAGCTCGACCGCCCGGCTCCGCGCCGCGGCCACGGCCCGGACCGCGTTGTCCGCCACGACATCCAGACCGGTGGGAGCACGCCGGTGCCTGCCGGCCGCGGCCGGGCCCGTGCAGAAGTCGTTCTGGAGGTCGATGACGACGAGCGCCGTCGCGGTCACGACCGCGCCGCGGACACGGCCGCCGTGCGACGGTCGCCGGAACCCGGCCGCTGCAGCTGGTCCACGACCGCGGCCACGACCTCGGTGGTGGAGTGCCGCCCGCCCCTGTCCGGTGTGGACACACCCTGGTCCGCCACCGCGGCGAGGGCGTTCTCCGTGCGTTCGACCGCACCGGCGCACCCGGCGTGCCGCTGCGCGATCGCGGCCGCGGCGCGGATCGTCGCCGTGGGGTTGACGGTGCCCAGGCCCTCCAGGTCGTCCGCGGAACCGTGGACCGTCTGGTACTCCACGAGATCGCTCACCGCGGGGTGCAGGTGGACGTTCTCGGTGCAGCGGTTCTCCTGGCGTTCGGAGCCCAGCCTGTCCAGCAGGACGACGTGCATGATGTCGGCCCACTCGTTGGCCCCGATGACGACGCTGCGCGCGGGCAGGCCGTGCTCGATGATGTTGCGGTTGACCGTGTCCGGCTGGGCCAGCCGGAGATCGACGCCGTGCCGGGCGCCGATGTCGGCGACCCAGTCGCCGAGCGCGCCGTCGAGCAGGTGGAACTTGTAGGCCATGACGATCTGCCGCACCGGCTCCCCCGGCCAGTGCCGCTGGGCCTGCCGGAGGGCGGCGACGACGATCTTCTCGGTGATCTCCCGGCTGAAGGTCGTGACGCGGTGCACGACACCGGGCGCGTGGCGGTTCTCGCCCGTGTAGAAGCCCTGCGCCTCGTCGCGGACCAGGAGCAGCTCCGTGTCACCGTCGCCGATGAGGTCGACCTTCACGGCCTGGAGCCGTTCGCGCACCAGGTACAGCGACTGGGCGTTGATGGCGGTGCGGAAGACCGCCGTCGTGCCCGAGCGTGCCAGGGTGCGGCAGAACTCCTCGTAGTGGTCGGCGTCCTGCCTGGTGAGCCGGCCGACCTCTTCCACTCCCGCGGCTTCGGCCGCGAGCGAGAAGTACGAGTGGTAGAGCCGGGGAGATCGGGCGAGTCCGATGGACACCGACGACGCGTTTCCCAGCGTCGTCAGGACGCGTTCGAAGACGTCGGCCAGCTCCTGGCCGGTGCCACGGCCGACGGCGAGTCCGATGGTGGGGAACAAGGTGCTCCTCTCCTGCGCGTGCGCCGGTCAGACGCTGCCGCTGACCAGCTCGTCGCCGGGGATGCCGACCTTCGCGGGGCTGTAGAAGTCCTTGATCCCCTCGACCCACGTGGACACGGTGATCTCGTCGGCCGGGGAGGGGTCGAACGCGTCGAAGAGCGCGTGGATGGCGTCGTCGTCGAAGCCGATCGCCGACATGAGCGACACGAAGACCGGCCGTTCGATCAGCCCGTCGCCGTCCGGGTCGCCGAGGGCGGCGAGCGCCACGGCGAACTCGCTGACCGTGTCGTCGAACCGTTCCGGCGCCAGCACGCAGGCCGTGAACTCGTCGAGGGAGATCGTGCCGTCGCGGTCGGTGTCCAGTTCGGCGACCAGCGTGCGCCAGTAGCGCTCGAACGCGTCACGCATCACGATCTTGGCCTGCTCGCCGGACTGCGGAGCCGCCCGCACGACGTCGCCGGCCATGCTCTCGAAGTCCTCTTGCTCCAGGCGACCGTCCCCGTCGCGGTCGAAGAGCCTGAAGATGACCGTGACGCGCTCGAGTGCGTTCCGCTGCATGCGCTGACCCCGTGCCTTCCGGATGAATGCGAGCAAGTTCAAGGACTTTGGCCGACCGCCGACAACCATGGCATCGGCACCAGGACAAAGCCATGACCGGGAATCGGAGACACCTCAAAGTGTGAACCTGCACCTCGACTCGCGGTGACGAGCTCGCTGCCCGTGTCCGGTGAGCGACTTCCCCCATTCGACGTGAGCGGGAACAGCAGCGCCGACGAGTGAACCTGGAGATTCCCAGCCGTTCGGGCAATGGTCGGGATTTGGCTTTTCCGGCCTGTTCATCACGTCCGGTGTCGTGCCGTTCGTGCTGCGCGAGGCTCTGTGCGCTGCCGACCAGCGCGCCCTGGTGGAGCATGGACGACATCAGCGTCTGCTGGGAGAGGGCTCGGATGACGTCGGAGCACGGTGATCGAGATCTGTCCCGCGATCGGCTGGTCGGTGACCCGCACCTGGTGCGCAGGGTGTTCGACCAACTGCCGTTGCTCGTGCTCGTCCTGCAGGGCGCGGAGCTGCGGGTGGTCGCGACCACGGAGGCCTACCGCTCCTACGCGCGGCGGACGGAGATGATCGGCACGCCGATCCGCGAGGTGTTCGCGGACCTCGACCAGCAGCACATCGTGCAGCTGTTCGAACGCGCTTACACCACGGGTGAGCCGGTCGAGGTCCGCGAGTTGCGCGCGTACGTCGAGGTCCCGGACGTGGGCCTCGTCGACTACCTCGTGGACTTCACCGCCACGCCCTGGCGCGACGACGACGGCGAGATCGCCGGGGTCACCATCACCGCGACCGACGTCACGGGGCGGGTCCGCGAGCGGGAAGCGGCGCAGGAACGCACCGCCGCGGCGGAACGCCGTTACGCCGCGGCGCGCGACGTCATCGACGCCCTGCAGCGCGAACTGCTGCCCGCCGGGGTTCCCGTTCTGCCCGGTGTGCAGCTCGCGGCGAGCTACCTGCTCGCCGATGCCGACACCGCCGCCGGCGGCGACTGGTTCGACTCGGTCGTGCTGGCCGACGGACGGGTCGGACTCGTCGTCGGGGACGTCGTGGGGCACGGTGTGGCGGCCTCGGCCGCGATGGGTCAGCTGCGGGTGCTGCTGACCGAGTACCTGGCCGCCACCGGTGACATCGTGGCCGCCCTGCGCGCCGCCGACGTGGCCACCGACCGGATCCACGGCGCCCGTGCCGCGACGGTGTGCGTCGTGGTGCTGGACACCGTGACCGGGGTGGTCGAGTACTGCACCGCCGGGCACCCGCCACCGCTGGTCGTTCCCGTCGGCGACCAGGCCCGCTACCTGCCCCCGACGGGCACCGCTCCGCTCGGGGTGGGCGCCGAGCGCGGCCCGGCGGTCGTGCGCACCGACCGGCTCGGCCGGGGTGATCTGGTGCTGCTCTACAGCGACGGCGTCCTGGAGCGACCCGGCCGCTCGCTCGCCGAGAGCACCGTCGAGCTCGCACAGGTCGCCGCGGACGCCACCGCCGACCGGATCATGCGGGGCGGCTCCGCGCTCGCCGTGGAGCGCGCGTGCACGCAGACCGTCGAGGTGCTCACCAGGGCCACCGGGCACAGCGACGACATCACCCTGCTGGCTGCGCAGCTCACCGCCGCACCGGCCGCGCTGGACGTGGTCCTGACCGCCGACGAGCAGGCCCTGCGGACCGCCCGCGTCACCCTCGACGACTGGCTGGCCGGCATCCCCGCCGGCGCCGACGATCGTGACGCGGTGCGGCACGCCGTCGTCGAGCTGATCACCAATGCCACGGAGCACGCCTACGTCGACTCCGCCGGGCAGCACACCTGCACCCTGACCGCCTCCCTCGCCGGCAACGGCAGCCTGTCGGTCCGCGTCACCGACCGCGGACGGTGGCGCTCCCCCGCACCGTCCACCGACCGGGGACTCGGGCTGCAGATGGTCGAGCACCTGATGGACTCGCTGCGCATCGACCACGACGAGCACGGCACGACAGCCGAGACCGTGCGGCGGCTGACCCGGCCCGCCAAGCTGATCACCGCCGGGAACGGCGCCTCCGGCACCGCGGGCAAGCGCGCCCAGTCCGACCCGCTGCTGGTGCTGGACCAGCCGAGCGCGCCGACGCCGCGCATCCGGCTCGACGGTCCCGTCGACGCGGCGACGACCTCGGTGGTGAACAAGGAGATCCTCACCGCCGGCTCGACCGGCGCACGGTCGCTGACCGTGGACCTGACCGGGGTGACCCACCTGGCCAGCTCCGGCGTCGCCGCCCTGCACCGGCTGGTCGCCCTGCACCGCGCCAACGGCACCGAGCTGCGCCTGCTCGCACCGCCCGGCTCGAACGCGGGCATGGTCCTGTCACTGGTCGAACTGGACCACCACACGGCCGACCCCGACTACCCCGAGGTGGACTGAGCACCGCCACCGGCGCAGGCTCGATCGGGCAACGGTGCCGAGGTGGCCCGGTTCCGCCGGATCTCGCAGCAGTGGCATCGCCCGGTCAGAGCCCGGGCTTGAGCAGCACCTTGGTCCAGCCGTCCTCCCGGTTGTCGAAGTGCGTGTAGCCGTGCGCCGCCTGGTCGAGCGGGAGCTCGTGCGAGACGATGATCGACGGCGTCGCGCGGCCGGCGATGATCAGGTCGCGAAGCTGGCGGTTGTAGCGCTTCACGGGTGCCTGGCCGGTGCCCATGCGCAGGCCCTTCTGGAAGAAGGTGCCGTAGTCCCAGCCGACGCGCCCCTCCTTCGCGCCGTCGTCGGCCGCGCCGGGGTCCTGCGGCACGTACACGCCGACGACGCCGAGGCCGCCGGTGGTGCGCACGCACTTCACGAGGTTGTCGAGCACCAGCTCGGGGTGTTCGTCGCCCTGGTCGTCGTGTGCCTGGTAGCCGACCGCCTCCACGCCGCAGTCCGCCCCACGGCCCTTCGTGGCCTCCATGACCTGCTCGACCGGGTCGGCCTGCGAGAAGTCGACGGGGACGGCGCCGAAGCGGCCGGCCAGGGCGAGCCGGTCCGGCCGGCGGTCGACCACGAAGACCCTCGCGGCGCCTCGCAGGACCGCGCTGTGCGCGGCCATCAGACCGACTGGCCCGGCGCCGAACACGACGACGTCGTCACCTGGGCGTTGACCCGCCAGCTCCGTGCCGTGCCACCCGGTGGGGAACACGTCCGAGAGCATCGTGAAGTCGTTCTCGAAGTCGTCGCCGGGAGGCAGCTTCAGGAGGTTGAAGTCGGCGTAGGGCACCCGCAGGTGCTCGGCCTGCCCTCCCGCGTACGGGCCCATGTTCGCGTAGCCGTACGCCGCGCCGTCGACACCTTCGGTCGGGTTGGTGCGCAGGCAGAACGAGGTCCAGCCCTGCGTGCAGTTGCGGCACGAGCCGCACGCGATGTTGAACGGAGCCGAGACCCTGTCCCCCACGGCGATCCGCGTGACGCCGGGCCCGACTTCCTCGACGATCCCCATGTTCTCGTGGCCGAGCACGGTCCCGCTCTCGACGTTCGTCCGTCCCTCGTACATGTGCAGGTCCGAGCCGCAGATGTTCGTGGTGGTGATCCGGATGACCGCGTCGGTCGGTTCCTCGACGCGTGCGTCCGGGACGTCCTGCACGGCGATGTCCTTGCTACCGCGGTAAACGACGGCCTTCATGTCAGTTCTCCTCCAACAGGAACCGGATCAGTCTCTGCGGGACGGTGGTCGTTCGCCGTCAACGGCACCGCACGGGAGCGATGTCGACGACCAGCGCCCACGCCACCAGCTCGATTCGCAGGTCGTTGCGGATCAACGGGATCCACCGCAGGTGTGTGCGCGGGTCGACGATCTCCGGACCGATCGCGATCGCGCGGCGGAACACCGGTTCAGCGGTCGGAGAGGGGTCGAAGAACGTGACGACGGCACCTCGTGCGAGGTGCTCGGTGACGGTGGTTTCACTTGCGACAGCTGGATTCTGTTCTTCCGGCGCCCGGAACGGGTCTCCACGGGGTGCCGGCGCTGAGGTGGCCATTGCCCCAGATACCCCTGCCACAGGCGGATAACCGTCGAACCGAGGACGTCGTCGTCCGCGACCAGAACGATGGTCATCGCCGTGAAGGGGAATGCGGGCGCTCAGAGCTGGTCGAGCTCGGTGTGGCGAGCCGTCAGCGTGCCGGCGAGGTCGACCAGTTTCACGTTGAGCTGCTGCGAGGTCCGGCGGAGCAGGTCGAACGCCTCGGCGGCGCCGATGCCCTGGCGCTGCATCAGGATTCCCTTGGCCTGACCGATGACGTCCCTGCTGTCGATGGCCCGCCGCAACTGGATCTGCGTCAGGTCCGCGAGCTCGGTCGCCCGCGCGTGGGCCAGGGCCAGCGAGCCGTGCGTGGCCAGCAGCAAAGCTGCGTGCCGGTCCGCGGCGTCGAGGCCGTTCGCGTGACGCGAGTAGATGTTCAGGGCGCCGGACAGCTGGTTCCTCCCGCCGGCGGGGAGCAGCTCGCTCGACAGGATCGCGCGGAAGCCGTGCCCTGTTGCCGCGGTGGCGAACTCGGGCCATCTCGCCTCGTCCGTCAGGTCACGGCTTTCGACATAGCCCGGGCTTTCGGTGCGCGCCGCGTCGAGGCACGGCCCCCGCCCCGAGCGGTACTGCACCTGGTCCAGCTCAGCCGCGACGTCGTCGGTCTGCACCGGCGTGTGGAACGTCCCGTCCGGCGTGCGGACCGTCACGCTCACCATGTCGGCACCGGGCACCACGGTGCCCACGGCCTCGACGACCTGCTGCAACGCCCCGGCCACCGTGGAGGTGTGGAGCAGCCTCCTGGTCAGCTCCTCGAAGTGGACCACTTCGGCGTCGGCGACGTCGTCGGCGTTCTCGGTCCTGGCAATGCCGTGCCTCCCCGAAGTGGTGGTGGATGGTTCGTCGTCCAGTGCACCAGTGCGGGCAGGCGGGGCGATACCCGCGGGTGCGAAGTCCGAAGTAGCGGAAATACGAACGAACCCCGTGTCCTCTCGCAGGGTCTGCGAGGGAGATTCGCCGTAGGCACCGCGGTACTGCGCGGCGAAGGTGCTCGCACTGCCGAAACCCCACCGGGTTCCGATCCGGGTCACCGTCGTGCCGGCGGGATCGGAGGCCTGCAGTTCGGTCCGGGCGGCGTCGAGACGCACGCGCCGCAGGTAGGCGATCGGTGTCATGCCGAGGTGGCGGCGGAACGCCAGCTGCACCGAGCGGACCGTCACGCTCGCGGCGACGGCGATGTCCGCGGCGCCGATGTCCCGGTCCGCGTTGGACTCGATGAACGCCATCGCCCGCCGCAAGGTCCGCAGGTGGGCGTCGTTGTCGTCCGTCGCCGTCAGCGGTGAGAGCGCTGTGTTCGGAAACGCCCGCAGCACCGACGCGGCCAGGTACCTGCACGCCGTGGAGACGAGCAGCGAGTCGGCTTCGGGCGCGGCCAGCACGGTGTCGCGCACGTGCGTGATCGCCGCCCGCAGCCGCCCGCTCGCGGCGTCGTCGAACGGGCGGTGGCTCAGCAACCGGACCTCCCGCCCCGGACCCACCACCTGGGAGAACAGCTCGGGTGTCACCAGCGTGACCACGGCCCGGGCAGCGCTGACGCGGCCTGTGACCGGTAGGTCCGGTGGCGCGAGGGAGAACAGATCGCCTGGTCCGAACGCCTGGGGCTCCTTCTGCCCTGCGACCAGGTGGTCCTCGACCGTGCCCGACCGGAGGTCGACGAGGCAGATCCTGCCGACGGGGCCGGCGTCGAAGCCGAATCCCGCCCGCACGTCCAGGTCGTCGACGCAGAGCTCGGCGGTGGCGAGTCTCGTCAGGTGCACCTGCGGCCGGCCCTCGGCGCCGACGATCCGCATGGAGGCGTACGAGGTGCCGAGCACCGCTTCCACGTCTTCGTGCCCACCGGCGAAGAACGTCGACCTGGTCACCACCGACGCCTGGCCGCGTGGTGCGGGCAGATCCCCACCCCGGCGGCCGGCCAGTGCCTGTTCCAGCGCGGTGAACCGCGGCACGGCGCCATTCGGGTCGACGACGTCGAGCACAACCGATGCGGACGTGCTCGCCGGATCGTGCACCACAGCGCAGGCGACGCCACGTTCAGCATAGCCGTCGGCGAACGCGACGAGGGTCCTGGCGGTCTGCACCGACATGATGTCGACACCGCGCACGTCGAGCACGATCAGCACGGCGGACGGGACCACGGCGGCTACCAGCGCTTTCGCGAGCAACGCCGAGCGCACGTCGCCGACGGAGCCGGGGAGCGCGAGCACCAGCGCGTCGCCGACCTGCGCGGGGTCGATCGTCACGTGCTCCACAGCTCAGCCCTTCGCAGCCGGGAACGATGTACCCGGGACGAAGGTAGCGCGCCTGCCGCCTCACCACTCGCCGGTGCTCGTTCTCGCTCGCAGGGCACCTCCGGCACGCTCACGATCAGTCCCGGAGGAAGTCGGCCACCGCCGTGCGGAAGCCGGGGCTGCTGCCGACGATCCCGTGATCGCCGGCGACGAGCACGAGGCGGGCGTCCGGGATGGCGTCGGCGAGCACGCCGGGCCGGGCTGCGAGCGGGTCTTGATCGCCGGCGATGACGAGTGTCCGAGCGGTGATGCGCACGAGGTCGACTCCGCCCGTGTGCACCGCCCGTGCCTGCGCCGCCAGGGACGGCAGGTCCGCGCCCACCGTCTGCGCGAACGTGCGCATGCCGGCGACCTCCGGCGGGAGGGAGCCGGGGTGGGGGGGGCGGCGCGGCGGGGCGGGGGGCGGGGTTGGGAAAACCCCCCGGGGGCCCCCCCCCCCCACCAAGCACCC
>NZ_JBHXCW010000043.1:0-44142 GCF_042725365.1 Lentzea sp. NPDC060358
CGCCCTGCATCCGGGCGTGGCGCGGCTGGGTCTTTCAGGCGTACTGGACCTGGAACTCCTTGATGCCGTTCAGCCAGCCCGAGCGCAGGCGGCGCGGTTCGGCCACCTGTTTGATGTTCGGCATGGCGTCCGCGATCGCGTTGAAGATCAGGTCGATCTCCAGCCTCGCCAGGTTCGCGCCGATGCAGAAGTGGGCGCCGCTGCCGCCGAAGCCCAGGTGCGGGTTCGGGTCGCGGGTGATGTCGAAGATCTCCGGGGAGGTGAAGACCTCCTCGTCGAAGTTCGCCGACGAGTAGAACATGCCCACCCGCTGGCCCTGCTTGATCTCCACGCCGCTCAGCACGGTGTCGGCCATGGCCGTGCGCTGGAACGAGACCACCGGGGTGGCCCAGCGGACGATCTCGTCGGCCGTGGTGGCGGGGCGGTCGGACTTGAAGAGCTCCCACTGCTCCGGGTGGTCGAAGAAGGCCTTCATGCCGTGGGTGATGGCGTTGCGCGTGGTCTCGTTTCCGGCGACGGCCAGCAGGAGCACGAAGAAGCCGAACTCCTCCGACGCCAGGCCTGCGCCGTCGACGTCGGCTTGGACCAGCTTCGTCACGATGTCGTGCCGTGGGCACTTGCGGCGGTCTTCCGCCATCGTCCACGAGTAGCCGAGGAGCTCGGTGGCCGCGGCCAGCGGTTCGATCTCGAACTCGGGGTCGTCGTAGGCGATCATCTGGTTGGACCAGTCGAAGATCTTGCGGCGGTCGTCCTGGGGGATGCCGATGAGCTCGGCGATCGCCTGCAGCGGGAGTTCGCAGGCCACGTCGGAGACGAAGTCGCCGGTGCCCTTGGCCAGGGCCTCGGACACGATCTTCTCGGCGCGCACCGTCAGGGCCTCGCGCAGGGCGTTGACCGCCCTCGGGGTGAAGCCGCGGGAGACGATGCCGCGTTGCTTCGTGTGGGTCGGGGGGTCCATGTTGAGCAGCAGCAGGCGTTGCATCTCGATGTTGTCGCGCGGCATGTCGTCCTTGAAGCGGATGATCGCCGTGTTCTCGCGGCTCGAGAACAGCTCGCTGTTGCGTGAGATCTCCTTGACGTCGTGGTGCCTGGTCACCACCCAGTAGCCCTCGTCCGGGAAGCCGCCCTTGCCCAGCGGCTGGGAGTTCCACCAGATCGGCGCGGTCTTGCGCAGCTCCGCGAACTCCTCGTGCGGCAGCCGGCTCGCGTACATGTCGGGGTCGGTGAAGTCGAAGCCTTCCGGGATGCGCGGCGTGCCCACAGTGACCTCCTAGGTAGAACGCGTTCTATCCGATTCAAACACGCTTGCGGCTTGTGTTGAAGCCCCCATGCGGCCAATCTGGTGATGCACAGGAACGTGTTCTAGTTTCCGGCCTAGGAGGCTCGCGTGGGCAGTCCGGTGATCGTGGGAGCGGTGCGCACGCCCATCGGCAGGCGCAACGGCTGGTTGTCCGGCCTGCACGCCGCCGAGCTCCTCGGTGCGGCGCAACGAGGTCTGCTCGACCGCACGGGCGTTGACCCGGCCGCCGTCGAGCAGGCCATCGGCGGCACGGTCACGCAGGCGGGCGAGCAGTCCAACAACATCACGCGCACCTCCTGGCTGCACGCCGGGCTGCCGCAGACCACGGGCTGCACGACGGTGGACGCGCAGTGCGGCTCGGCCCAGCAGTCCACGCACCTGGTCGCGGGCCTGATCGCCACCGGCGCCATCTCGTGCGGCATCGCCTGCGGCGTCGAGGCCATGAGCCGGGTCCCGCTGCGCAGCAACATCGGCGAGACCGGCCTGCCGCGCCCCGACTCGTGGACGATCGACCTGCCCAACCAGTTCGTGGCGGCGGAACGGGTGGCGGCCCGCCGCGGCATCGGCCGCGAGGAGGTGGACCGCTTCGGCGTGCAGTCCCAGAACCGCGCCCGCGCGGCCTGGGCGGCGGGCCGCTTCACCGCCGAGGTCGTGCCCGTGAAGGTGGGCGAGGACCTGGTGGACACCGACCAGGGCCTGCGCGAGACCTCACTGGAGGCGCTGGCCGCGCTGAAGCCCGTCGTGCCGGACGGCGTGCACACCGCGGGCACGTCGTCGCAGATCTCCGACGGCGCCTCGGCGGTGATGGTGGTGGACGAGGACTTCGCCCGCGCCCACGGGTTGCGCCCCAGGGCCCGCATCGTCACGCAGTGCCTGGTCGGCTCGGACCCGTACTACCACCTCGACGGCCCGGTGGACGCCACGGCGCGGCTGCTCGAACGCAGCGGCATGAAGATGGCGGACATCGACCTGTTCGAGGTCAACGAGGCGTTCGCGTCGGTCGTCCTGTCGTGGGCGGCGGTGCACCGGCCGAACTGGGACCGGGTCAACGTCAACGGGGGCGCGATCGCGCTCGGCCACCCGGTGGGCAGCACCGGCACGCGGCTCATCACGACCGCGCTGCACGAACTGGAGCGCCGGGACGCGACGACGGCGCTGATCACGATGTGCGCGGGCGGGGCGCTGGGCACCGGCACGATCATCGAACGGATCTGAGGTCCTCGGCGGGGTACGGGGTTCGCCGGCTTTCGTGCTGGAAGCGCCGGTAGAAGTCCTTCATCACGGCGGCGACGTCGTTGTGGCGGTCGAGGACCGCGGCGATCCGCGGCGGAACCCCTTGCGAGCGCAGGGCGTGGGCGAACCACGCGACCAGGTGCGTCGCGGTGTAGTGGCGGTCGTAGTCCCGGTTCTCGGCGAAGAACGCGATCTCGTCCTCGGACAGGTCGAACCGGGAGGAGATCGCGAGGCCGTAGTCGGCGAAGTAGAGGTGCTCACCGTCGGTCAGGACGTTCTGGAAGTGGCCGTCGAAGTGCAGCAGGCCGCGGGAGTTCATGAACCCCACCCCCGCCTCCAGCTCCCGTTCGACCATCTCACAGGCCGGTTCGAGGTCGTCCTGGAGGGTCAACCAGTCGTGCAGGTTGTGCGGGAAGTGCTCGAGGAACAGCGCGATGCTCGCTCCCGACGCGCGGAGGTCCTCGATCCGGGGACCGATCTCCGGCCCCCAGTAGCCGACTGCGTGGTCCAGCTCGGAGGGCAGCGCCTGGGCCGGATGCGGAAGGACGCGCCAGTGGTGCAGCAGCGGGAAACCGATGTGCTCGCCTTCCAGCACCCAGTTCGTGGTCATGGTGTGCACGGCCAGCTCACGCCACCCGCCGAAGCCCACCGCCCCGACCAGCCCGACGCCGTAGTGCAGGTGCGCCGGCAGGTCGTAGAGGTTCGCGGTCGACCCGACGTTCTCCGGCCGCAGCTCCAGGTCGGTCAGCGGCACCCGCTTCACGAACACCCGCGTGCCCGAGACGTCCAGCAACGCGGTCGGTCCGCCGATCCCCGCTCCGGCCGGCACGGCCCGGTCCAGCAGGTCGCCCAGCTCCCGGTCGCCGAGCCGTGCCAACGCGGCCGAGACGGTGGCGTGGGTGTCGAGACGGGTCACATGATCGACGCTACTCGGCCCCGTAGACCGGCACCGGGTGGTCGTCCGCCACCAGCGCGCGCACGACGTCGCCCAGATCCTCGGGCGACCACCGCGCCCCCTTGTCGACCTCCGGCCCGCGCCGCCACCCGTGCACCACGCACACGCGGCCCCCGTCGACCTCGAACATCCGCCCGGTGACGTCCCCGGCCTCCTCGCTCCCCAGCCACACCACCAGCGGCGAGACGTTCTCCGGAGCCATCGCGTCGAAACCCTCCTCGGGCGCGGCCATCATCGACGCGAACGTCGTCTCGGTCATCCGGGTGCGGGCGGAGGGCGCGATCGCGTTCACCGTCACCCCGTACCGGGCCAGTTCCGCGGCCGCCACCAGCGTCAAGGACGCGATGCCCGCCTTGGCGGCCGAGTAGTTCGCCTGCCCCACGCTCCCGAACAGCCCGGCGCCGGACGACGTGTTGATGACACGGCCGGTCACCGCGCCACCTGCCTTTGCCACCCCACGCCAGTACGCCGCGGCGTGGTGCAGAGGAGCGAAGTGGCCCTTCAGGTGCACACGGACGACCTCGTCCCACTCGTCTTCGCTGCACCCCACGACCATGCGGTCGCGCACGATGCCCGCGTTGTTCACGAGCACGTCCAGCCCGCCGAAAGCCTCGACGGCGGCCTCGACCACCCGCGATGCGCCGGCCCAGGTGCCCACGTCGTCGGTGTTCACGATCGCGCGCGGCCCGATGAGCTCCGCCACCTCGCCCGCCACGGCCTCGGACAGGTCGTTCACCACCACGCGCGCACCGGTTTCGGCGAACGCCAGCGCGTGGGCGCGGCCGAGACCCCGCCCGGCTCCCGTCACGATCACGACCCGGCTCATCGGGATCCCTCCTCGGCAGCGGTCAGGAACGCGGGTGTCTCTCCCCCGCCGTGCACGACCAGCGTCGCGCCGGTCACGTAGGACGCCAGCGGTGAAGCCAGGAACACCGCGCACGCGCCGACCTCGTCCGGCGAGGCGAGGCGCCCCAACGGCACGGTGCGCGCCACGGCCTCGATACCCGCCTCCGAGCCGTAGTGCAGGTGCGACTGCTCGGTCCGCACCATGCCCACGGCCAGTGCGTTCACCCGCACCCGTGGCGCCCATTCGACGGCCAGCGACGCCGTGAGGCTGTCCAGACCTGCCTTGGCGGCGCCGTAAGCGGCGGTGCCGGGAGACGGGCGGCGGCCGGAGATGCTGCTGACGTTCACGATCGCGCCGCCCGCCGGCTGCGTCTGCATCACGGCGTTCGCCGCCTGCGCCACCAGCAGCGGTGCCAGCAGGTTCAGCTCCACGATCTTCGAGTGGAACCGCGGCGACGCCCTGTCCGCCAGTGCGAACGGGGCTCCGCCGGCGTTGTTGACCAGGACGTCCAGCCGCCCGAAGCGGTCCACGACCCCGGACACCAGCGCCGAGACCTGCTCCGCGTCCCGGACGTCGCACCGCGCGAACGACGCGCCGGGCACCTCCGCGGGCCGCCGGGCACAGGTCAGCACCTGCGCCCCGGCCGAGAGGAACGCGCGGGTGATGCCGAGACCGACACCCCGCACCCCGCCCGTCACGAGGACCACTGCTCCGTCGAGGTCCAGTTCCACCAGCACCTACCCCGGTCGCTCCGGCACTGCTAAGTTACCAAGCAATCGCTTGGTTCGGAAGGCGGCGCGATGGGAATCTCCAGCAGCCACACCGAAAACGGCATCATCGAAGTCACCATCGACTATCCCCCGGTCAACGCCCTGCCGGCGCAGGGCTGGTTCGAGCTGGCCGAGGCGATCACGGGTGCCGGGCGGGTGCCGCAGGTGCGGGTCGTCGTCCTGCGGGCCGAGAACCGCGGGTTCTGCGCGGGCGTCGACCTCAAGGAGATCCAGCGCTCGACCGGGTACGAGGCGCTCATCGCCGCGAACCGGGGCTGCGCGAGGGCCTTCGCCGCCGTCTACGACTGCGAGGTGCCGGTCGTCGTGGCGGTGAACGGGTTCTGCCTCGGCGGCGGGGTCGGGCTGGTCGGCAACGCGGACGTCGTCGTCGCCTCCGACGACGCCACGTTCGGGCTGCCCGAGGTCGACCGCGGGGCGCTCGGGGCCGCGACGCACCTGGCCCGGCTGGTGCCGCAGCACCTCATGCGGACGCTCTACTACACGGCCCGCACCGTCAGCGCCCAGACCCTGCACCACCACGGCAGCGTCGTCGAGGTGGTGCCGCGGCAGGAGCTCGACGAGGCGGCGCGCGAGATCGCCCGGGAGATCGCGAAGAAGGACCCCAGGGTGATCCGGGCGGCCAAGGAGGCGATCAACGGCATCGACCCGCAGCGCGTGCACCAGAGCTACCGCTTCGAGCAGGGCTTCACCTTCGAGCTCAACCTCACCGGTGTGTCGGACCACGCCCGGCAGGCCTTCCTGGACGGAGACCATGCGCGACAAGCGAATGACGGCTGACGAGGCCGTCGGTCACATCGAGGGCGGGATGACGGTCGGCATCGGCGGCTGGGGCTCGCGCCGCAAACCGATGGCCCTGGTCAAGGCGCTCCTGCGCAGCCGGGTCACCGACCTGACCGTGGTCACCTACGGCGGCCCGGACGCCGGGTTGCTGTGCGCGGCGGGCAAGGTCCGCAAGCTGGTCTACGGCTTCGTCTCGCTCGACTCGATCCCGTACGACCCGTGGTTCAGGCGGGCCCGCGAGACCGGTGCGATCGAGGTGCTGGAACTGGACGAGGGCATGCTCCAGACCGGGCTGCGGGCGGCGGCGCACCGGTTGCCGTTCCTGCCGATCAGGGCGGGCCTCGGGTCGGACGTGCTCACGTACGCGCCTGAGCTCAAGACGGTCCGCTCCCCCTACGACGACGGCGAGGAGCTGGTCGCCATGCCGGCGTTGCAGCTCGACGTCGCACTGGTGCACCTCAACCGCGCCGACAAGCACGGCAACGCCCAGTACCTCGGGCCCGACCCGTACTTCGACGACCTGTTCTGCCTGGCGGCCGAACGCCGGTACGTCTCGTGCGAGCAGGTCGTGGAGACCTTCGACGGGCCACCGCAGACGTTGCTGCTCAACCGCATGATGGTCGACGGGGTGGTGGAGGCACCGGGTGGCGCGGGGTTCACGAGCTGCGTGCCCGACTACGGCCGCGACGAGGCCTTCCAGCGCGAGTACGCGACCGCGGCCGCCGACCTGGACGAGTGGCCCGGCTTCTACGAGAGGCTGCTGGGATGAGCGACATCACGAGGGCCGAGGTCTGCGTCGCCGCCTGCGCCGACCTGTTCGCCGGTGCCGGGGAGACGCTCGCCAGCCCGATGGGCCTGGTCCCGTCGCTCGGCGCGCGGCTCGCGCGCCTCACCACCGAGCCGGACCTGCTGCTGAGCGACGGCGAGGCGTTCCTGCTCACACCCGAGTCCACAGTGGAGGGATGGCTGCCGTACCGGAAGGTGTTCGACGTCGTCGCGCACGGCCGGCGGCACGTCGTGATGGGCGCGAACCAGGTCGACCGGTTCGGCAACCAGAACATCTCCGCGATCGGCGACCACGCCCGGCCGACCCGGCAGCTGCTCGGGTTCCGCGGCGCGCCCGGCAACACCGTCAACCACCGCACCAGCTACTGGGTGCCGCGCCACAGCCCGCGCGTGTTCGTCGAGGCGGTCGACGTGGTCTCCGGCGTCGGGTACGACAGGGCCGGCGGGCCGTTCCACGACGTCCACCGCGTCGTCACGAACCTCGCCGTGCTCGACTTCGCCACCGACGACCACTCGATGCGCATCGTCTCCGTGCACCCCGGCGTCTCGGTCGACGAGGTGCGGAGGCAGACGTCGTTCCCGCTGACGGCGGTCGGCGTCGCCGAGACGCGGGTGCCGACCGGTGAGGAGCTGGAGCTGATCCGGACCAGGCTCGACCCGGAGGGCAGGCGGGACGGGGAGGTGCCGTCGTGAGGACCGCGCTGACCGACCTGGTGGGCGTGCGGCACCCCGTCGTGCAGACCGGCATGGGCTGGGTCGCCGGACCGCGGCTCGTGTCCGCGACCGCCGAAGCCGGTGGGCTCGGCATCCTCGCCTCGGCCACCATGACCTACCCGGAGCTCGAAGCCGCGATCAGGGAGACCCGCGCCCGGACGACGGCGCCGTTCGGGGTGAACCTCCGCGCCGACGCCCACGACGCTCCCGAGCGGATCGACCTGCTCATCCGCGAGAAGGTCGGAGTCGCGTCCTTCGCGCTGGCCCCGAAACCGGACATGATCGCGAAGCTGACCGACGCCGACATCGTCGTCATCCCGTCGATCGGAGCGGCCCGGCACGCCGAGAAGGTCGCGAAGTGGGGCGCGCACGCGGTGATCGTCCAGGGCGGCGAGGGCGGCGGCCACACCGGCGGCGTCGCGACGACGCTGCTGCTCCCGAGCGTCCTGGACACCGTCGACATCCCGGTGGTCGCGGCCGGCGGCTTCTTCGACGGACGGGGGCTCGCCGCCGCGCTCGCGTACGGCGCGGCGGGCATCGCGATGGGCACGAGGTTCCTGCTCACGCGGGAGAGCACCGTCCCGGACGCGGTGAAGCAGGCCTACCTGCAGCGGGACCTCAACGGCACCGTCGTGACCACGTGCGTCGACGGCCTGCCGCACCGGGTGCTGCGGTCCGACCTCGTCGAGCACCTCGAGAAGACGGGCCGCGTCAGCAGCCTGGTCAGGGCGGTCGCCAACGCGGCCCGGTTCCGCAGGCACACCGGCCTGTCCTGGCCCGCGATCCTCCGCGAGGGCCTCGCGCTCAAGCACGGCAAGGACCTCACCTGGTCGCAGGTGGTCATGGCCGCGAACACGCCCATGCTGCTCAGGGCGGGGCTCGTCGAGGGCAGGACCGACGCCGGCGTGCTCGCGTCCGGTCAGGTCGCCGGGATCCTCGACGACCTGCCGACGTGCGCGGAGCTGATCACCGCGATCGTCTCCGACGCCGAGAAGGCCCTCGACCGGCTCAGAGACGTTCGATGATCGTCACGTTCGCCTGACCCCCGCCCTCGCACATCGTCTGCAACCCGTACCGGCCCCCGGTCCGCTCCAGCTCGTGCAGCAGCGTCGTGAACAGCTTCGTGCCGGTCGCGCCGATCGGGTGGCCGAGCGCGAGCGCTCCCCCGTTCACGTTGACCCGGCCGAGGTCGATCCCGAGCTCCTTGGCCCAGGCCAGCGCGACGGACGCGAACGCCTCGTTGATCTCGAACAGGTCGATGTCGGCGAGCGACATCCCGGCGCGGTGCAGGGCGTGCTTCGTCGCGCGGATCGGCGCGGTGAGCATGTAGATCGGGTCCGAGCCGCGGGCCGACATGTGGTGCACCCGCGCCCTGGGCACGAGGTTCCGCTCGCGCACCGCCCGTTCCGACACCACCAGCACCGCCGACGCGCCGTCGGAGATCTGCGAGGACAGCGCGGCCGTCGTGCGCCCGCCCGGTCGCATCGGCGGCAGCTTCGCCATCTTCTCCGCCGACGTGTCCGGGCGCGGGCACTCGTCGGCCGCGACGCCGTCGACGGGCGCGATCTCGCGGTCGAAGCGGCCCTCCTTGATCGCGGTGATCGCCCGGAGGTGGCTCTGCAGCGCGAAGTCCTCCATCTCGCGCCGCGACAGGTCCCAGCGCACGGCGATCAGGTCGGCCGCGCGGAACTGGCTGACCTCCTCGTCGCCGTAGCGGTGCCGCCAGCCCGCGCAGCCCTCGAACGGGCTGCCGCCCTGCGGACCGGCCGTCATCGCGGACCCGATCGGCACCTGCGACATGTTCTGCACGCCACCGGCGACGACGACGTCCGCGGTGCCGCTCATCACCGCCTGCGCCGCGAAGTGCAGGGCCTGCTGGCTCGACCCGCACTGCCGGTCCACGGTCACGCCCGGCACCTGCTCGGGGAACCCCGCGGCGAGCCACGAGGTGCGCGCGATGTCGCCCGCCTGCGGGCCGATCGCGTCCACGCACCCGAAGATCACGTCGTCCACGTCGGTCGGGTCGACGTCGACCCGGTTGAGCAGCGCCGTGATCACGTGCGCGCCGAGATCGGCCGGGTGGACGTGGCTGAGCTCGCCGCCACGCCTGCCCGCCGGAGTTCGCACAGCCTCGATGATGTACGCCTCGGCCACGAAGGCCCTCCCTGTCAGGTCTTGGTTCTCCGGCGCCCCGTCGCGATGCCGTCGAGCAGGATGGCGAGGTACTGGTCGGCGACGGCCTCCGCCGACAGGCCGCCCTCCGGCCGGTACCAGCGCACGGCCACCCACACCGTGTCGCGGATGAACCGGTAGGTCACGTCCACGTCGAGGCCGGCGCGGAACACGCCCGCGCTCATGCCCTCCTCCAGCAGCACCGTCCACAGCTTGCGGAACTCGACGCTGCGGTCCTCGATGTAGGCGAACCGCGGCAGCGGCGTGAGGTGCTTCGACTCGTTCTGGTAGATCGCGACGGCCGCGTGCCGGGTGTCGATCGCCTCGAACGACGCGACGACCAGCGCCTTGAGCGCCTGCTTCGGCCCGAGGCCCGCCTCCACGATCTCCCGGTAGCGGGTGAACAGCTCGTCCAGGAACGTCCGCAGGATCTCGTCCACCATCGACTCCTTCGAGTCGAAGTGGTGGTAGAGGCTGCCGGACAGGATGCCCGCCGCGTCCGCGATGTCGCGCACCGTCGTCTGCCCGTACCCGCGTTCGGCGAACATCCGCGCCGCCAACGCGAGCAGTTCCTGCCTTCTGCTGCTCACCGGTCGTACCTTCCTCATGGGTGCTGACTGCTCACCGAGACGACCTCGCCCGTCAGGTAGGACGAGTAGTCGCTGGCGAGGAACACGATCACATTCGCGACCTCCCAGGGCTCGGCGGCGCGCCCGAAAGCCTCCCGGGACGCCAGTTCCGTCAGCAACTCCTCACTGGTGACCTTGGCCAAGAACGGGTGCGCCGCCAAGCTCGGCGCGACCGCGTTCACCCGGATGCCGTGCTCGGCGACGTCCATGGCGGCGCACCTCGTGAGCGCCATGACGCCCGCTTTCGCTGCGGCGTAATGGGCTTGACCCCGCTGGGCCCGCCAGCCGATCACACTCGAGTTGTTGACGACGACACCGCTTCGCCGGGCGACCATGTGGCGCAACGCCGCTCGCGTGCAGCGGAACGTGCCGTTCAGCGTCACGTCCAGCACGCGCGCCCACTCGTCGTCGGTCATCTCGGTGATCGGCTTCTCGCCGCCGAGACCCGCGTTGTTGACCATGACGTCGATCCGGCCGTGCCGTTCGACCGTCTCGTCCACGAGCCGCTGGACCTGCTGCTCGTTCGTGACGTCGCACGCGATCGCGTGGTCGGTGCCGAGCGCCTCGTGGGTCTCCTCCAACCGGCGCTCGTGCCAGTCGCTGATGACGACCGTGGCGCCCTCCTCCAGGCAGCGCCGGGCGGTCGCGGAGCCGATGCCGGTGCCCGCCGCGGCCGTGACGACGACGACCTTGTCCCTGAGCAGGTCGTGACCGGTCATCGCGGCAGCCCCAGGATCCGGTGGGCGATGATCTCGCGCTGCACCTCGTCCGAGCCGCCGTAGATCGTCTCCGCGCGGCTGAACAGGAACATCCGCTGCCACTCGGTGTCGTCGAGCATCGACTCCGGGCCGAGCGAGTCCATCGCGAGCTCTCCCAGCCGGCGGTGCCAGCCCGCCCAGAACAGCTTGAGCACGGACGCCTCCGGGCCGGGTTCGTCGTTCAGGGTGCGCAGCGTGTGCGAGCGCATGACGTGCAGCTCGAGCCACGCCCTGGTGAGCCGTTCGTCGCCGGGCGCGGCTTTCCTGATCGCGTCGAGCTGGCGGCGGAAGCTCACCTGGTGGCCGAGCATCGCGGTGCCGCGCTCGAAGCCGAGGGTGGCCATGGCGATCTTCCAGCCCTCACCCGGCTGCCCGACCACGTTCTCCTCCGCGGTGACCGCGCCGTCGAAGAAGACCTCGTTGAACTCGGACGTGCCGGTGAGCTGGCGGATCGGCCGGACCTCGACACCCGGCTGGTCCATCGGCACGAGCAGGTACGACAGGCCGTGGTGGCGCCGCGACCCCGGTTCCGTGCGGCACAGCACGAAGATCCAGTCGGAGTAGTGCGCGTTGGACGTCCAGATCTTCTGGCCGTCGACCACCCACCGGCCGTCCTCGAGCCGCGCCTTCGTCTGGACGGACGCGAGGTCCGAGCCCGCGCCCGGTTCGGAGTAGCCCTGGCACCACAGCTCGTCGAGACTGCGGATCTTCGGCAGGAAGCGCTCTTTCTGGGCGGGCGTGCCGAACGCGAGGAGCGTCGGCCCGAGCAGGCCCTCCCCCACGATGTCGACCTTCGCCGGGGCCCGCGCCTCGGCGTACTCCTCGTGGAAGACCACCTGCTCCTCGACGCTGCGCTCACCGGGCCAGCCGAGGCACGTCCACCCGTGCGCCGCCAGGTGCCGGTGCCAGCGCAGCCGCCCCTCGAACGCCTCGTGCTCGCGGCCGGGCCCACCCAGGCCGCGCAGCTCAGCGAACTCACCGACGAGGTTGGCGGACAACCATTCCCGCACCTCGCGCCGGAAGGACTCCATGCGCCATACTCTAACCTACCAAGCACTTGCTTTGGGGGGGCGTTGTGGCCGTGGATCCAAGCAGGCAAACGGTTTCAGCCGTGCTCGACGGTGCCGCTGCTTCGTACATCGACGCGGAGGCGTTGGTGGACGGGGACGTCCGGCTCACCTACCCGCAGCTCCGCGCGGCCGTGCGCGACGCGGCCCTCGCACTCGCCGGGATGGGTGTGCGGCAAGGTGATCGGGTCGCCCTGTGCGCGCCCAACTCCGCGCGCTGGGTGGTCGCGGCGCTCGGCGTCCTGGACGCGGGCGGGGTGCTGGTGCCGATCAACACCCGGTTCACCGCCACCGAGTCGCTCGACGTCATCCGGCGCAGCGCCGCCCGCGTGCTGATCGTCGAGAGCTCGTTCCTCGGGCGCGACCGGCTGGCCGAGCTGGAGGCGCTGACCCCGGACCTGCCCCCCGCCGTCCGGTTGCCCGCCGAGTGGGTGCCCGCGGACGTGGAACTCCCCGTCGTCACACCGGATCAGCTCTGCGACGTGATGTTCACGTCCGGGACGACCGGGCGCAGCAAGGGCGCGATGAGCGCGCACCGGCAGTCGCTCGGGGTGGCGCGGGCGTGGGCCGCGTGCGCCGAACTGACCCCGGCGGACCGCTACCTGGTCGTCAACCCGTTCTTCCACACCTTCGGCTACAAGGCGGGCATCCTCGCGTGCCTGCTGTCCGGCGCGACGATCGTGCCGCAGCCGGTGTTCGACGTCGCCGAGACCATGCGCCTGGTCGAACGGGAGCGGATCACCGTGCTGCCCGGCCCGCCCACGATCTACCAGGCGCTGCTCGACCACCCCGGCCGCGCGTCGGCCGACCTGTCGAGCCTGCGGATCGCGGTGACCGGTGCCGCCGTGGTGCCCGTGGCGTTGATCGAACGCATGCAGGCGGAGCTCGTCCCCACCGTCCTCACCGCCTACGGGCTGACGGAGGCCGTGGTCGCCACGATGTGCCGGCCGTCGGACTCGCCGTCGACGATCGCGCGCACGTGCGGGGTGCCGATGGCGGACTTCGAGCTGCGCCTGGGCGAGCGCGACGAGGTGCTGCTGCGCGGCCCGAACGTCATGCTCGGCTACCTCGACGACCCCGAGGCCACCGCGGCAGCCGTCGACGCCGACGGCTGGCTGCACACCGGTGACGTCGGCGAGGTCGACGAGCACGGGTACCTGTCGATCACCGACCGGCTCAAGGACATGTACATCTGCGGCGGGTTCAACGTCTACCCGGCCGAGGTCGAGCAGGCGCTCGCGCGGATGCCGGGGATCACCGAGTCCGCCGTCGTCGGGACGGCCGACGCACGGCTCGGCGAGGTGGGCGTCGCCCACGTCGTGACGTCGCCCGGTGCCTCGGTGACCGCCGGCGAGGTGATCGCGTTCTGCCGGGAGCGCCTCGCGAACTACAAGGTGCCGCGCGCGGTCGAGTTCCACCCCGCGCTCCCCCGCAACGCCATGGGCAAGGTCCTCAAAACCCGACTGCGCAAGGAGAACGCGTGACTGTCTCGTACGAGCGGCGGGACGCGGTCGCCGTCGTGACCATGAACCGGCCCGAGTACCGCAACGCGCAGAACTCGGCCATGACCTACGCGCTGGACGAAGCGTTCACCCGCGCGGTCGACGACGACGAGGTCAAGGTGATCGTGCTGGCCGGCGCGGGCGACCACTTCTCCGCCGGGCACGACATCGGCTCGCCCGGCCGCGACGTGGACACGTCGTTCGAGCGCAAGGCCGTGATGTGGTGGGACCACGTGGGCCGCGAGGGCGGCGACCTGCGGTTCGCCCGCGAGATGGAGGTCTACCTCGGCATGTGCCGGCGGTGGCGGGAGATCCCGAAACCGACGATCGCGATGGTGCAGGGCGCGTGCGTCGCCGGTGGCCTGATGCTCGCCTGGGTGTGCGACCTGGTCGTCGCCGCCGAAGACGCGTTCTTCGCCGATCCCGTGGTGCGCATGGGGATTCCGGGCGTCGAGTACTTCGCCCACCCGTGGGTGCTCGGCCCGCGCGCGGCGAAGGAGGTGCTCTTCACCGGCGACCGGTTCTCGGCCCAGCGCGCCTACGAGTGGGGCATGGTGTCACGGGTCGTGCCGCGCTCGTCGCTGGAGCAGACGACGTTCGAGCTGGCGAACCGGATCTCCTCGATGCCGCGGTTCGGGCTGGCGCTCGCGAAGAAGGCCGTCAACCAGTCCGAGGACCTCATGGGGATGCGGGCCGGGATGGACTCCGTCTTCGGGCTGCACCACTTCGCGCACGCGCACAACGCCGAGGTGAGCACCGACGCGCTGGCCGGGATGGACGCCCGCGCGATGAAGAAGGCCTCCGGCTGATGGACCTCTCGCTGGACGCGGAGACCCTGGCGTTCCAGGCCGAGGTGCGGTCCTGGCTGGCCGCGCACGTGCGGCCGCTGGCCTCCCTGGACACCGCCGCCGGCTTCGAGGAGCACCGCGGGTGGGAACGCCTGCTGGCCGCGGAACGGCTCTCGGTGGTGTCGTGGCCCGCTGCCTTCGGCGGCCGGGACGCGTCGCTGTTGCAGTGGCTGGTGTTCGAGGAGGAGTACCACGCCGCCGGGGCGCCCGCCCGCGTCTCCCAGAACGGCATCTTCCTGCTCGCGCCGACGTTGTTCGCGCACGGCACTCCCGAGCAGTGCGACCGCGTCCTGCCGCCGGTGGCGCGTGGTGACGTGGTGTGGGCGCAGGCGTGGTCGGAGCCGGAAGCGGGGTCGGACCTCGCGTCGTTGCGCAGCACCGCCACCCGGTGCGAGGGCGGCTGGCTGCTGCGGGGCCAGAAGACGTGGAGCTCGCGGGCGGCGTTCGCGGACCGGGCGTTCGGGCTGTTCCGCTCCGGTCCCGGCGAACGGCACCGCGGCCTGACGTACGTGATGTTCGGCCTGCGGGCGCCGGGCGTGACCGTGCGGCCGATCGACCAGCTCGACGGCGAGCCGGGGTTCGCCGAGATCTTCCTCGACGACGTGTTCGTGCCGGACGAGGACGTGATCGGCGAGGCCGGTGACGGCTGGCGGGTCGCGATGAGCACCGCCGGCAACGAACGCGGCCTCACCCTGCGCAGCCCCGGCCGGTTCACCGCCGCCGCGGCGCGACTGGTGGAGCTGTACCGCGAGAACCCGGACCCGGCGCTGCGGGACCGGGTCGTCGACGCGTGGATCGGCGCCCAGGCCTACCGGCTGCACACGTTCGGGGCACTGGCCGCGCCGCTGTCGGGCCCCGCCGCCAGCGTGACCAAGGTGTTCTGGTCCGAGCTCGACGTGGCGATCCACGAGACCGCACTGGACCTGCTGGGCGAGGCCGCGCCGGGGTGGCGCGACGGGTGGCTGTTCTCGCTGTCCGGCCCCATCTACGCGGGCACCAACGAGATCCAGCGCAACGTGATCGCCGAACGACTCCTGGGGCTGCCGCGATGATGTTCACGCCGTCCGCCGAGCAGACGGACTTCGCCGGGGTGCTGCACGAGTACCTGGGAGCCGGGAAGCGCGACCTCGCCGCGCTCGGGGTGGACGAGGTGACCGACCCGGTCGACCTCGCCGTGGTGTTCGAGGAGCTGGGGCACCACGCCGTGCGGGGTCCGCTGGTCGAGTCGCTGGCCGTGCTGCCGGCTCTCGGTCTCGGCCCCGGGTCCATCGCGTTCCCGCCGGAAGTGCCCCACGCGGTCGAGGCGGAGCGCTACTTCCTGGTCGAGGGAGACACGGTGCGCGAGGCTTCCCCGGTCTCGGTCGTGTCCTCCGTGGACCCCGGCCGGCGTCTGGTCGAACTCGCCGCGGGCCCGGTGGTCGCCACCGGCGCACCGGCCGGGCGCGCGTTCGACCTCGGTGTCCTCACCTGCTCGGCGCACCTGCTCGGCCTGGGCCGCGCGATGCTGGAGATGACCACCGCGCACGCCGCGGCGCGCACCCAGTTCGGCAAGCCGATCGGCTGGTTCCAGGCGGTGAAGCACCACCTGGCGACCGTGCTGATCGGCCTGGAGATGGCCCGCCCGCTGGTGTTCGGCGCGGCCGTGACGATGACGGCGCGGGACGTCTCGGCCGCGAAGGTCGCCACCTCCGACGCCGCCTGGGCCGCCGCCCGCACCGCGCTGCAGGTCCACGGCGCCATCGGCTACACCGCCGAGCACGACCTGGGCCGGTTCCTGCTGCAGACCAGAGCCCTGCGCACCGCGTGGGGAAGCCCGTCGATGCACCGCGCACGCGTGTGGGAGGCGTTGTGACCCCGGAACGACTCGCGCTCAGGGACGCCGTCCGCAGCCTGCTGGACCGGCACTCGGACGTCCGCGCCGCCATCGAGACCCCGCACGGCCACGACAAGGGCGTGTGGGCCCGCCTGTGCGAGATCGGCGTCCTGCCGATTCCGGAGCGGTACGGCGGTTCCGGCGCCACGCACGACGACACCAGGGTGGCTTTGGAAGAACTGGGCCGCACCCTCACCCCGTCCCCGCTGCTGGGCTCGGCGATCGCGGTGGAGGCCCTGCTGGCGTCCGGCGACGACGAGGCCTGCGCGAGGCTGCTGCCGCGGATCGCCGGGGGTGCGGTGGCCGCACTCGTGTGGCCCTGGGCCGACGAGGAGATCGGGGGCACGGCCCGCTACGTCGTGGACGGCGACCTCGCCGACGTCCTCCTCGTCACCGACGGCACCGACCTGCACGAGGTCGACCTCGCGTCCGTGACCCGCGAACACACCCCCACGATGGACGCGACCCGCCGCCTGGCCACCGTCGACCTGACCGCCGCCGCGACGACCCGCCTGGGCCCGTGGTCACCGCACGTCCGTTCCGTCGCCATCGCCGCCCTCGCGGCGGAACAGGTGGGCGCCGCCGCCAGGGCGCTCGAACTGACCGTCGAGTACACGAAGACCAGGGTCCAGTTCGGCAAGCCCATCGGGTCGTTCCAGGCGCTGAAGCACCGCATGGCCGACCTCCACGTGCTGGTGGAGACCGCCCGCTCCGCCGCCGGCGCGGTGACCGACGAGGTGTCCGCGGCGGTGGCGAAGGTGTACTGCTCGGAGGCGTTCTTCACGGTGGCGGCGGAGATGGTCCAGCTGCACGGCGGAATCGCGATCACGTGGGAGCACGACGCCCACCTCTACTTCAAGCGGGCGCACGGGAGCCGCCAGTTGTTCGGCAGCCCGCAGGTCCACCTGGAGCGCCTGAGCCGGCTCGTCTAGACGCCGAGCACGCGGCGGAACGTCGGGCACTCCAGGTGGGACGGTGCCGGGCACGCCGCCGCGTGCCGCAGGTCGTCGCGCACGACGACGAGCCTGCTGATCGTCGCGTCCAGCTCGTCCGCCTTCGCCGCGAGCATCGCCCGGTCGGGGCTCGGCCTGCCGTCCGGGTCGAACATCAGCGCGATCTCGTCCAGCGAGAACCCGGCGGTGCGGCAGCGGGCGATCAACGCGAGCTGGTGCAGCACGTCCGGCGTGAACACGCGGGTCAGGCCCTGTCTGCGGACCGGGGCGATCAGGCCGCGTTCCTCGTAGTAGCGCACCGTGGAGGCGGGCACGCCCGAGCGGCGCACCACCTCGCCGATTCCGATCTCGTCCACGACACTTGACCTCAAGCCGACTTGAAGCAGGACGGTAGGAGCATGACAGCGGAGACGAACAGCGAGCAGGCGGCCTTCTGGAACACCGCGGGCCACGGGTGGGCGCACGTCCAGGACGTCGTGGCGCGGGTGCTGCGGCCGTACCAGGACCTGCTCGTGGAGGCGGCGACGCGCCGGCCGCGTGAGAGGGTCCTCGACGTGGGGTGCGGCACCGGCGGCACGACCAGGGCGATCGCGGAGGCCACGGGCGCGCGGTGTGTTGGCATCGACATCTCCGAGTCGATGCTGGCCGCCGCGCGCGAGCACGGCCAGGCCGAGTTCCTGCGCGCCGACGCGCAGGTCCACTCCTTCGACCGGACCTTCGACCTGGTCGTGTCCCGGTTCGGGGTGATGTTCTTCGACGACCCGGTCGCCGCGTTCGCCAACCTGCGGCGCGCCACCGCGGCCGGTGGCGAGCTGTGCTTCATCACCTGGCGGACGGCCGGGGAGAACCCGTTCATGACGACCGCGTCCCGGGTCGCCGCCTCGCTGCTGCCCGACGCGCCCGCACCGGACCCGGACGGCCCGGGGCCGTTCTCGTTCGCCGTCCCGCAGCGGACGCGCGAGATCCTCGAGGGCGGCGGCTGGACCGGCGTCGAGATCGAGGCGCAGGACCGGACCTGCACGATGCCGGAGGAGCTGCTGACGCCGTACCTGAGCAACATGGGGCCGGTCGCCCGCGCCCTGCGCGCGGCGCCGGAGGCCGAGCGCGGGCCGTTGCTGGAGTCGGTCCTCGGCGAGTTCCGCGAGTTCGTGCGCGACGGCGAGGTGCACATCCCGGGCGGTGTCTGGAGGGTCACGGCGTCAGCTCCACTCTGACTGCCGCTGCCAGGTCATGAGGTTGTCGAGCACCTCACCGGACCAGCCGCGCGGGTCCAGCTCGGCGTGCACGGCGTAGCGGCCGCGGTAGAACAGCAGCGGCTGCGCGTCGCGCACGGGTCCGAGCTCCACGACCGAGCCGATCACCAGGTGGTGGTCGCCCGCGTCGTGCACGGCCGAGACCTGGCAGTCGACCCACGTGAGGGAGCCGTCGAGCACCGGGGCACCGGTGGCCGACGGCGTCCAGGGCACGCCCGCGAACTTGTCGGCGCCCGCCTTGCCGAACACCGTCGACACCTCGCGCTGGTCCTCGGCCAGCACGTTCACGCAGAACGCACCGGCGCCCGCCATCGCGGCCCAGCTGCGCGACGTCCGTTGCGGGCAGAACAGCACCAGCGGCGGGTCGAGCGACAGCGCCGCGAAGGCCTGGCAGGCGAACCCGACCGGGCCGTCCGGCGACATGCCGGTCACCACGGTCACCCCGGTGCAGAAGTGGCCGAGGACCGACCGGTAGCGGGCCGCTGCTTCCGGCCGCGTCACTTCTGGTGGCCAACGCTGAAGTCGTGTCCCCACAGGCTCACCGCCGTGCTCTCCCGGGCGATCCAGTCCTCGTCGTCCACCTGCCGGCCCTCGCAGCCGAACTCCACGTCGAACCCGCCGGGCGTCTTCATGTAGAACGACAGCATCAGGTCGTTCACGTGCCGGCCCAGAGTCGCCGACATCGGCACCTTGCGCCGGATCGCCCTGTCCAGGGTCAGTCCGACGTCGTCGGTGTTCTCGACCTCGACCATCAGGTGCACGATCCCGCTCGGCGTCGGCATCGGCAGGAACGCGAGGCTGTGGTGGCGCGGGTTGCAGCCGAAGAACCGCAGCCACGCCGGGGGGCCGTCGGCCGGCCTGCCGAGCAGCTGCGGCGGCAGGCGCATCGAGTCGCGCAGCCGGAAGCCGAGCACGTCGCGGTAGAAGTGCAGCGCGGCCTCGTCGTCCGAAGTGGACAGCACGACGTGCCCGAGGCCCTGTTCCTGCGTCACGAACCGGTGCCCGTACGGCGAGACCACCCGCCGGTGCTCCAGCGCGGCGCCGTGGAAGACCTCCAGCGCGTTGCCGGACGGGTCCTCGAACCGGATCAGCCCGGTCACCCGGCGCTCGGCGAGCTCCTGCGCCGTGCCCTCGACGTAGGCGACGCCGGCCGAGGCCAGCCGTTTCGCGACCTCCTCCAGCTCGGCCTCGGTCGCGGCCTCCCAGCCGGAGGCCTGCAACCGGTCCCGCTCGCCCGGCACGATCACGAGCCGCGCCGGGAAGTCGTCCATCCGCAGGTACAGCGCGCCGGGGGTGGACTCCTTGCCCTCCACCATGCCGAGGACCTTCAGCCCGAACTCGCGCCACCGGCCGAGGTCGGTGGCCTCGATCCGCAGGTACCCCAGTGATCGGATGCCCATCACGCCTCCGTCAGGAAATCGAGGGCGAGCCTGTTGAACTCGTCGAACTTCTCGAGCTGCGCCCAGTGCCCGCACCCGCCGAACACGTGCAGCTGCACGCGCGGGATCAGCTTCGTCGCGAGCAACGCGCCGTCGAGCGGGTTCACGCGGTCCTCGCGGCCCCACACCAGCAGCACCCGCTGCCGCAGCCTGTAGGCCTCGCGCCAGAGCATGCCCTGCTCGAAGTCGGGGCCGGAGAACGACCTGCCGAGCGCGGCCATCGCCCGCAGCGACTCCGGCTGCCGCGCCGCCTCGAACCGTTCGTCGATCAACTCCTCGGTGATCAGCGACTGGTCGAACACCATGATCCGCAGGAACTCCTCGATCTTCTCCCGCGTGGGTGTCCTCGCGAACGCGCTGAGCTTGCGCACACCCTCGGTCGGGTCGGGCGCGAACACGTTCACCGACAGCCCGCCCGGTCCCATCAGCACGAGCCGGCCGGCGCGTTTCCCGTTGTCCAGCGCGAACCGGACCGCCGTGCCGCCCCCGAGCGAGTTGCCGAGGACGTGGGCCCGTTCGACCCCCAGCTCGTCGAGCAGGTCCTTCAAAGCCCGTGAGGCGAAGGAGAAGTACTGGTCGTGCTCGGCTGGCTTGTCGGACTGGCCGTAGCCGGGCAGGTCGACGGCGAGGACGCGGAACGACTTGGCGAACACCGGGACGTTCGCACGGAAGTTGCTCATCGCCGACGCGCCGGGCCCGCCGCCGTGCAGCATGACCAGCGTCTCGGCGTTGCCCGCGCCCGCTTCGTGGTAGTGCAGTCGCACGCTCATCAACGCTCCTCAGAAGAGCCCGTCGCGGACCTGGATGCCGAGCTCGTTCTTGCCGTACAGCACGAGAACGCGCTCCGGGTCGTTGCCCGCGTGCACCCGTGCGGCGTGCGCGTCGCGCCAGAACCGGGGCAGCGGCAGGCCCGCGTTGATCGCCTTGCCGCCCGCGCTCTCGAAGAGCAGGTCGATCGCGCCGAGCGCCCGCCCGCTGCCCAGCACCTGGTCGCGCCGGGCCCGCAGGCGCAGGTCGACCGGGATCTTCGTGCCGGCCACGGCGTGCGCCCACTCCTCGGTGATGTCCTTCTCCAGCGTCCACCAGGCGACGTCGATGTCGGCCGCCGCGTTCGCGATCCTGACCTGCGCGAACGGGTCCTCCACCGACTTCTCGCCCAGGTAGGCGGCGCGCACGCGCTCGCGGGTGGCGTCGACGTGCAGGGCGTACGCGCCGGTCGCCATGCCGATGATCGGCGCGGTGACGGCGTACGGGTGGATCGTGCCGTACGGCATGCGGAACAACGGGCCCGGGTTGACCTCCTGGCCGGGGCAGACGCACCGCGCGGTGTGCGCCATGCTCAGCGCCCGGTGCTCGGGCACGAACACGTCGTCCACGACGATGTCGTTGCTGCCCGTGCCGCGCAGCCCGACCGTGTCCCACACGTCGTTGATCGTGTAGTCGGAGATGGGCAGCAGGAACGTGCGGAAGTCGACCGGCTTGCCCTCGTCGTTCATCACGAGGCCGCCGAGCAGCACCCACGTGGCGTGGTCGCAGCCGGAGGAGAAGCTCCACTTGCCGCTGAACCGGAACCCGCCCTCGACCGCCGTCGCACGACCCGTCGGCGCGTAGGAGGAGGAGATCCGGGTGTCCTGGTCCTCGCCGAAGACCTCCCGCTGCGCGCGGTCGTCGAACAGGCCGACGTGCCACGGGTGCACGCCCAGCACGGACGCGACCCAGCCCGTCGACCCGCACGCGCTGCCGATCAGCCGGACCGCGGCGTAGAAGTCGAGCGGGTGCGACTCGAACCCGCCGTACCGGGCGGGTTGCAGCATCCGGAAGAAACCGGTCTCCTGCAACGCCTTCACCGTCTCCGGCGGCACCCTGCGCAGCTCCTCCGCCTCCGGCGCGCGGTCGGCGAGCGCGGGCAGCAGTTCCCGCACCTTGCCGAGGATCTCCTCGCTCATCGGACCTTCTCCCTGCTCAGCTCCAGTGCGATGTCGATCAGCTGGTCCTCCTGGCCGCCGACGAGCTTGCGCTCGCCCGCGCGGACGAGGATCTGCGCGCCGGACACGCCGTAGCGCTCGGCCTGGGTGTAGGCGTGTTTGAGGAAGCTCGAGTAGACGCCCGCGTAACCCATCATCAGCGCCATCCGGTCGAGCAGGCACTCCTCGGGCATGACGGGCCGCACGACGTCCTCGGCCGCGTCCACGATCTTGAAGAAGTCGACGCCGGTGGAGAACCCGAGCTTGTCGCAGACGCCCACGAACGCTTCCAGCGGCGTGTTCCCCGCTCCCGCACCGAACCCGCGCACGCTGCCGTCGATCTGCTTCGCGCCGGCCCGGGCGGCGGCCACGGAGTTCGCGACGCTCAGCCCGAGGTTCTCGTGCCCGTGGAAGCCGACCTGGGCGTCGTCGCCGAGCTCGGCCACCAGCGCGGCGACCCGGTCCGACACCTGTTCCAGGACGAGGGCTCCGGCCGAGTCGACGACGTAGACGCACTGGCAGCCGGCGTCGGCCATGATCCGCGCCTGCTTCGCCAGCGCCTCCGGTGGCTGCGAATGCGCCATCATCAGGAAACCGACGGTTTCCAGGCCGCGGTCCCGTGCCAGCTGGAAGTGCTGCACGGACACGTCGGCCTCGGTGCAGTGCGTGGCGATCCGGACGATCGAGGCGCCGTTGTCCTGCGACACCAGGATGTCGTCCTTCACCCCGACGCCGGGCAGCATCAGCACGGCGATCCTGGCCTGCCGGGCGGTCGCCACCGCGACCTTGATCAGTTCCTGCTCGGGTGTGCGGCTGAAGCCGTAGTTGAACGACGACCCGCCCAGCCCGTCGCCGTGCGTGACCTCGATGACCGGCACCCCGGCGCCGTCGAGCGCCGCGACGATCGAGCGCACGTCCTCGGCCGTGAACTGGTGCCGCTTGTGGTGCGAGCCGTCACGCAGTGACGTGTCGGTCAGCCGCAGCTGCTGCACGGGCGATCTCCTCCCCCACCTTGGTCGCGGCGGCCGTCATGATGTCGAGGTTCCCGGCGTACTCCGGCAGGAAGTCGCCCGCTCCCGCGACCTCCACGAAGATCGCGACCCGGCCGGTGTCGTACTGGGGCTCGCGCAGCAGCCGGAAACCGGGCACGTAGGCCTGGACCTCCGCCTCCATCCGCGCGATCGAGTCGGTGACCGGGTCCGGGTCGATGTGCTCGGGCACGGCGCAGAAGATGGTGTCGCGCATGATCATCGGCGGGTCGGCCGGGTTGAGCACGATGATCGCCTTGCCGCGTTCCGCGCCGCCGATCGCCTCGATGCCGTGGCTGGTCGTGCGGGTGAACTCGTCGATGTTCGCGCGCGTGCCCGGTCCGGCCGACACCGACGCCACGCTCGCGACGATCTCCGCGTACGACACGGGGACGACCCGCGACACCGCGTGCACCATCGGGATCGTGGCCTGGCCGCCGCACGTGATCAGGTTGATGTTGGGCGCGTCCGCGTGCTCGCCGAGGTTGACGGGCGGCACGACGTACGGCCCGACCGCCGCCGGTGTCAGGTCGACCGCCCGGATGCCCGCCTCGGCGTAGCGCGGGGCGTTGGCCCGGTGCACCGCCGCGGACGTCGCCTCGAACACGATGTCGGGCAGTTCGTCCTGGCGCAGCAACCACTCCGCGCCGTCGACCGAGACGTCGAGCCCCGCCGACGCCGCCCGCCGCAGGCCCTCGCTGGCCGGGTCGATGCCCACCATCCAGCGCGGTTCCAGCAGGGACGAGCGCTGGAGCTTGTGGAGCAGATCGGTGCCGATGTTGCCGGAGCCGACGATGGCCGCCTTCACGCAGTCACCCCTGTTCGAACTTCAGGTCTACGACACCGAGTCCGGCGAACTCGGCGTGGAACTCGTCCCCGGGCCTCGCGTCGATGGCGCGCGTGCACGACCCGGGCAGCACGATGTCGCCCGCGAGCAGCCGGACGCCGAAGCCCGCGACCTTCTCCGCGAGCCACGCGACGGCGATCGCCGGGTCACCCAGCACGGCGTCGCCCCGGCCCTCGGCGACCACCTCACCGTTGCGGCGCAACGTGGCCTCCACCGCGCCGATGTCCAGTTCGGACGGACGCACGCGCTCGTGGCCCAGCACGAACCCGGCCGACGAGGCGTTGTCCGCGATGGTGTCCTGCAGGCCGATCCGCCAGTTCTCGATCCGGCTGTCGATCAGCTCGATGGCCGGGGCGACGAAGTCGGTCGCGGCGAGGACGTCCTCGACCGTGCAGCCCTCGCCGGGCAGGTCGTGGGCCAGCACGAACGCGATCTCCACCTCGACCCGCGGGAACAGGTACGCCGAGGCGTCCGCGGTGCCGTGCAGCTGCATGTCGTCGAGCAGGTGGCCGTAGTCGGGTTCGTCGACGCCCATCATCTTCTGCATCGCGAGCGACGACAGGCCGACCTTGTGGCCGATCACGTCGCGGTTGCGGTGCCGGACGTTGAGCAGCTGGATCTCGTACGCGTCGACGACGTCGATCCCGGGGTACAGCTCGACGAGCGGCTTGATCGGCACGCGGTCGCGTTCCGCCGTCCTCAGCAGCTCGGCGGCCGCCTCCCGGTTCTGCGTGGTCAGCACCTCGCCTCCTTCACAACGTGATGTCCTGCCCTGCGGCCGGAGAAGACGCAGTCGGCGAGCGCGAGGCCGCTGACGTAGGACTCCGAGCACACCCCCACCGCGGACCGCCCCGCCGCGTACAGCCCGGGAACGCCGCGCACCCGGCCGGTGTCCTCGTCCACGACGAGTCCTCCGAGCGTGAGCATCGGGCAGGGGTAGCCGAAGCCGGCGCGCACGGACACGTCGATCAACGAGTACGGCGGCACGCCCACCGGTTCGGGCACGCCGATCCCGGCCTTGGCGGCGACCTCCTCGACGGTGGGCGCGGTGACCAGGCCGCGGTGCAGCAGGTGGCGGACCTGCCACCGCTGGAACGGCGCCGTCTGCGACTTCACCTGCGCCCGCGCCACGCGCAGGACGTCGTCGTCGACGAGCAGCCACGCCCTGCCGCCGCGCCGGACGATCTCGTCGCCGATGGCCGCGCCGTACCGGGTCGCGTCGCCGAACGACCTGCCGTCGGCGTCGACCAGGACCCCGCGCTGCAACGCGCTGGGCGGCGTGACGAACCGCCACACCGAGACCTTGTCCATCCGCGCGGTCGTCCCCCCGGCGGCGACGCCGAGCTGGATCCCGGCGCCGTCGTCGCCGGGCGTGCCGAGGGCGAGGCCACCGCGGTGCATCGGCGCGTTCTCGTGCACCAGCGGCCGGTTGGCGATGAAGCCGCCGGCGCAGATGATCACGCCCTTCCGCGCCGTCACCGTCAGCGGGCGGCTGAACCGTTCCACCCGGGCCGCCAGCCCGAACAGCCTCCTGCCGAGCGGCGGGTGGTAGAGCCACGGCTTGGCGCCGGCCCTGGACAGCAGTCCGTGCACGGCCTTCGGCAGCCCGGTGAGCGTGCCGCACCGGACGCCCGTCACCCGGCCGTCCGTCGTGATCAGCCCGGTCGCCCGCGTCTGCGACAGGACTCGCACACCCGCCCTCCGGGTGGCTTCGGCCAGCCGGGCGAAGAAGAGCTTGCCGGACGTGCCCTTCGCCCTGGTCCGGTGCCCGCGCGGGGCCGGGTCGGGCCACGCGTCCTCGCTGCCGGACTGGTAGAGGTAGAAGTCGTCGGTCGGGTAGGAGGTCTTGAACGGCGCCAGGCGGCTGTCGAACGGCACGCCCTGGTCCTCGAGCCAGGCCAGCATCGCCGCGCTGTCCTCGCAGAACCGGCGCAGCGTCGCCGCGGACACCGCGTCGCGCACCTCGGTCCGCAGGTAGGCCTCCATCGCGTCGACCGAGTCGGCGACACCGGCCTCGACCTGCTGCCGCGTCCCGCCGCCCGCGTACACGACACCGCCGGACAGCGCGGTCGCGCCTCCTCCGGCGAACCGGTCCAGCACGACCACGGACGCACCGGCCGCCGCGGCCTCGATGGCGGCGCACGCGCCGGCCGCACCGAAGCCGACGACGACCACGTCCGCGGTGACCTCCACGCAACCCTCCAGAAACAGGTTCTCGGCGTCCTGACTTGCCTGGAACTCCTACACCATAGCGCCAAACCCGCTCGAAACTATAACCTGTTCTAGTCCGAGCATCGGGGAGGTGCGATGTACGACGTGATCGTCGTCGGCAGTGGCGCGGCAGGTATGACAGCCGCACTCTGCACCGCTCAGCACGGCCTGCGGACCCTCGTCGTCGAGAAGGCCGCGCACTACGGCGGGTCGACGGCGCGCTCCGGCGGCGGCATCTGGGTGCCGAACAACGCCGTCGTGGCGGCGAACGGCGTGCCGGACTCGCCGCAGCAGGCCAGCACGTACCTGGCGCACATCGCCCCGGAGGTGCCGGCCGAGCTGCGGGAGGCGTTCCTGCGGGGCGGCCCGGACATGCTCGCGTTCGTCGTCGAGCACACGCCGCTGAAGTTCCGCTGGGTCCGCGAGTACGCCGACTACTACCCCGAGGCGCCGGGCGGGCAGCCGCGCGGCCGCTCGGTCGAACCGCTGCCGTTCAACACGAAGCTGCTGGGCGAGGAGGTCGAGGACCTCGAACCGCCGTACGTGCCCACCCCGGCGGGCATCGTGATCACCCAGACCGACTACCGCTGGCTCACCCTGATCGGCCGCCACCCGCGGGGCCTGCTCACCGCGGCCAAGGTCTTCGCCCGCCGCTTCCTGCCGGGCCGGCGCCTCACCATGGGCCAGGCGCTCGTCGCGGGCCTGCGGGCGGGGCTGAAGGCGTTGCACGTCGAGGTCAGGCTGAACACGCCGATGACCGACCTGCACTTCGAGAACGGCCGGGTCGCGGGAATCGTCGCCGGTGACACGATCATCACGGCGAAGAACGTGGTCCTGGCCGCGGGCGGGTTCGAGAACAACGAGCGGATGCGCAAGCAGCACCAGGACATCGGTACGGAGTGGACGGTCGGCGCGAAGGCCAACACCGGCGACGGCATCGAGGCCGGTGTCCGCGCGGGCGCGGCCGTCGGGCTGATGGACGAGGCGTGGTGGGGACCGTCGGTGCCGTTGCCGCGCGGCCCGTTCTTCCTGCTGGCGGAACGCTCCCTGCCGGGCTGCGTGCTCGTCGACAAGACCGGCCGCCGGTTCGTCAACGAGGCCGCACCCTACATCGACGTGGTCAACGCGATGACCGGCGACACGTGGCTCGTCTTCGACCACGGCTACCGCAGCCGCTACCCGTTCTGCGGCATCCCGCCGCGCCGCCCGCTCCCCCGGCGCTGGAAGGACGCGGTCCTCACCGCGCCCAGCCTGGAGGAGCTGGCCCAGGAGGCCGACCTGCCGGAGCTCACCGAGACCGTCCGGCACTTCAACACCATGACCGTGGACGGCAGGGACACCGACTTCCGCCGCGGCGACAGCGCGTACGACCGCTACTACGGCGACCCGCGCAACCACCCCAACCCCAACCTCGCGCCGCTGACCACCGGGCCGTTCTACGCGGTGAAGATCGTGCCCGGCGACCTCGGCACCAAGGGCGGGCTGCGCACCGACGAACGCGCACGGGTGCTGCGCGAGGACGGCACGGTCGTCGAGGGCCTCTACGCCGCGGGCAACACCAGCGCGTCCGTCATGGGACACACCTACGCGGGCGCGGGCGCGACCCTCGGACCGGCGATGACGTTCGGACACCTCGCCGGACTCGACATCTCTGGAGGAACGTCATGACGCAGGACGCCGTACGCACGATCGACACCGGCGCACCTCCCGCGCGGTTCGCGCGCGGCTGGCACTGCCTCGGCCTCGCTTCCAGCTTCCGCGACGGCAAGCCGCACGCGATCGAGGCGTTCGGCACCAAGCTCGTGGTCTTCGCGACCGAGGACGGCGAGATCAACGTGCTCGACGGCTACTGCCGGCACATGGGCGGCGACCTCACCCAGGGCACGGTCAAGGGCAACACCATCGCCTGCCCGTTCCACGACTGGCGCTGGGCGGGCAACGGCCGGTGCGTCGACATCCCCTACGCCAAGCGGGTCCCGCTGCGCGCCCGCACCCGGTCGTGGACCACGCTGGAGGAGAACAAACAGCTCTTCGTCTGGAACGACCCACAGGGCAACCCTCCGCCGGAGAACGTCACGATCCCGCGCATCGACGCCGCTTTCAGCGACGAGTGGAGCAACTGGACCTGGGACTCGGTCGTGATCGACGGCGCGAACTGCCGCGAGATCATCGACAACGTCGTCGACATGGCCCACTTCTTCTACATCCACTTCGCGTTCCCGACGTACTTCAAGAACGTGCTGGAGGGCCATGTCGCCTCGCAGTTCCTGACCACGCGCGGGCGCCCGGACGTCGCGATGGGCTCGAACTACACCGGTGACGTGGAGGTGCGGTCGGAGGCCGCGTACCACGGACCGTCGTACATGATCGACTACCTGTGGAACGACTACAAGGGCCTGGAGATCGAGACGGTCCTGATCAACTGCCACTACCCGATCTCGCCGAACTCGTTCCGCCTGCAGTGGGGCGCGATCGTGAAGAAGCTGCCCGGTGTCGACGACGAGCACGCCGACAAGATCGCGGCGAAGTTCGCGCGGGGCATCGGCGTGGGGTTCCTGCAGGACGTGGAGATCTGGCAGAACAAGTCGCGCGTCGACAACCCGCTGCTGTGCGAGGAGGACGGGCCGGTCTACCAGCTGCGGCGCTGGTACGAGCAGTTCTACGTCGACGTCGAGGACGTCAGCGACGACATGGTGCGGCGTTTCGAGTTCGAGGTCGACACCAGCCGCGCGGTGGAGGTGTGGGAGAAGGAGGTCGCGGAGAACCTGGCCCGGCAGGAGTCCCAGGAATCGGCTCTGCCGTGAGCGAGCGCGACGAGTTCCTGCGCGGCGGGATGGTCCCGGTCGGGTGCGACTGCGGCAACCAGGTGCTGGTCAGGAAGAACAGCCCGCAGCACACGAGCGTGCAGTGGCTCTCCGACACCCGCGACTGCCCCGAGCTGTGCGGGCGGCGGGCCGCGCTCGTGCGGACCTGCCTGCGGTTGCGCGACAGCATCGAGAAGGCCGTGCGCGACGGGACGCTGGAGGTCGCCGATGGCTGAGGTGCACCGGCTGCGGGTCGACGAGGTGGTCGAGGAGACCGCGGACGCGCGCTCGTTCGTGTTGTCCGGGGCGGACTTCACGCCGCGGCCGGGTCAGTTCCTGACCGTGCGGGCGGGCGAGGTGGCGCGCTGCTACTCGCTGTCCAGCGCGCCGGGCGAGCCGCTGAAGATCACCGTCAAGCGCACGCCGGACGGGTACGGGTCCGCGTGGATGTGTTCCGAGGTGCGGCCCGGCACGGAGCTGGACGTGCTGGCGCCCGCCGGGGTCTTCACGCCGTCGTCACTGGACGGGTCGCTGCTCGCCTTCGCCGCGGGCAGCGGCATCACCCCGGTCATGTCGATCATCCGGGCCGTGCTGTTCGGCGGCACCGGGCGGGTGTTCCTGTTCTACGCCAACCGGGACGAGGACTCGGTGATCTTCGCGCGCGAGCTGGACGCGCTGGCGCGGGCGCACCCGGACCGGCTGACCGTCGTGCACTGGCTGGAGTCGGTGCAGGGACTGCCGCACGGGTTGCGGGCGTTCGCCCGGCCCTGCGACGAGGCGTTCGTGTGCGGACCGGCGCCGTTCATGGAGGCCGTGCGCAAGGCGTTGCACGACGTCCCGGTCCTGCACATCGAGAAGTTCGTCTCGCTGTCCGGCGACCCGTTCACGTCCGTGGAGCCGGTGGCCGGCGACCTCCCGGACGCCGTCGTCGAGGTCTCGCTCGACGGCGAGCAGCACCGGTTCCCGTGGCCCGCGCGGACGAAGCTGCTCGACCTGTTGCTGGACAAGGGGCTCGACGCGCCTTACTCCTGCCGGGAGGGCGCGTGCAGCGCGTGCGCGTGCCGGCTGGTCGAGGGCGAGGTCAAGATGCTCGCCAACGACGTGCTCGACTCCGAGGACATCGCCGACGGCATCGTGCTGGCGTGCCAGTCGGTCCCGGTCACCGACACGGTGAAGATCACCTACGAGTGAGGGGTGCAGGATGCCGATCGACCCGTCCGTCGCGATCGGGGCGGAGCTGCCCGAGGTCGAGTTCGCCTGGACGCACTCCGACGTGCTGCTCTACCACCTCGCGCTGGGCGCCACGGAGCTGCGGTACGTCTACGAGCAGGGGCTGCGGGTGCTGCCGACGTTCGGGGTCGTCGCGCCGCGGTTCCACGAGACCGCGCCGCCCGTCGTGTCGTTCCCCGGTGTGGACGTCGACCTCGCACGGGTGCTGCACGGCACGCAGGAGATCACCGTGCACTCGCCGCTGCCCGCCGAGGGCAAGGCCGTGCTGCGGACGCGGATCTCGGACGTCTGGGACAAGGGCAAGGCGGCGGTGATCGTCCAGGAGGCCACGGCCGTGACCCCGGACGGGACCGCGCTGTTCACGACCCGGTCGAGCATCTTCGCCCGCGGCGAGGGCGGGTTCGGCGGCGACCGCGGGCCGTCGGGCGGGGTCGAGCTGCCCGAGCGCGAGCCGGACTTCGTGATCGAGACGCCGACCCTGCCGCAGCAGGCCCACCTGTACCGGCTGTGCGGCGACCGCAACCCCCTGCACGCCGACCCGGAGTTCGCCCGGCGCGCCGGGTTCGACCGGCCGATCCTGCACGGGCTGTGCACGTACGGGGTCGTGTGCAAGGCCGTGATCGACGCGGTGCTGGACGGGCCGGAGCAGGTGTCGTCGTTCGCGGCGAAGTTCGCGGGTGTGGTGTTCCCGGGCGAAACCCTGACCACACGGGTGTGGCGGGACGGTCGCCAGCTGGTCGTGCTGACCTCGGCCGGCGACCGTCCCGTTCTCGCGGACGCGGTGCTATCCCTGGCCGAGCACCAGCCCGCTGGTCGGGACGCCGGTGCCGGCGGTGACCAGGACGTGCTCGACGCCTGAGACCTGGTTGACCGCGGTGCCCCGGATCTGCCGGACGCCCTCGGCGATGCCGTTCATGCCGTGCAGGTAGGCCTCGCCGAGCTGGCCGCCGTGCGGGTTGAGCGGCAGCGCGCCGTCGAGCTCCAGCGCGCCGGACGCGACGAAGTCCTTGGCCTCGCCCCGCCCGCAGAAGCCCAGTTCCTCCAGCTGGACCAGCACGAACGGCGTGAAGTGGTCGTAGAGCACGGCCACGTCCACGTCGGACGGGCCGATGCCGGACTTCTCCCACAGCCCCCGCGCCACCACGCCCATCTCGGGGAGGCGGGTCAGGTCGTCGCGGTAGTAGCTCGTCATCGTGAACTGGTCGGCGCCGCTGCCCTGGGTCGCCGCCCGGATGTGCGCGGGCTCGGCGGGCAGGTCGCGGGCCCGTTCGGCCGACGTGACGACCAGCGCCACTCCCCCGTCGCTCTCCTGGCAGCAGTCCAGCAGCCGCAACGGTTCCGCGATCCAGCGCGACGCCTGGTGGTCGTCGAGGGTGATCGGCCGGCCGTGGAACCACGCGTGCGGGTTCGTGGCGGCGTGCTTGCGGTCGATCACCGCGATCCGCCCGAAGTCCTCGGACGTCGCGCCGTACTCGTGCATGTACCGGCGGGCGAACATCGCGACCATCGCCGCCGGCGTGCCCAGGCCCATCGGGTACGACCAGCTGTTGTCGATGTTCGCGGCGGCCGCGGTCTGCACCTGCCCGAACCGGTGGCCCGACCGCTCGTTGAACGCGCGGTAGCAGACCACCACCTTCGCCGCGCCGGTCTCGACGGCCATCGCGGCCTGCTGGACGGTCGCGCACGCCGCGCCGCCGCCGTAGTGCACGCGGCTGAAGAACGTCAGCTCCGGGACGCCCAGCTCGCGCGCGACGGCGATCTCGGCGTTGGTGTCCATGGTGAAGCTGACCAGGCCGTCCACATCGGATGGTTGCAGGCCGGCGTCGTCCAACGCGGCCCGGACGGCCTCGGCGGCCAGCTGGAGCTCGCTGCGGCACGAGTCCTTCGAGAAGTCGGTCGCGCCGATCCCGGCGATCACGGCGGTCACGCGGGCACCTCGATCCTCACGGTCCCGGTGACGTGGTCGCCGTGCGCGGTCCTGCCGACGACCTCGACGGTCAGGTCCTGCTCCTCGCGCCCGACGACCTGGCCGAAGAACTTCAGCGTGTCGTAGGCGAAGCAGGGCGCGCCGAGCCGGATGTTCACCTGGCGCACCAACGCCTCCGGGCCCGCCCAGTCCGTGACGTACCGCTGCACGAGCCCGGTCGTGGTGAGGATGTTGACGAAGATGTCCTTGGACCCGCGCCGGATCGCGAGGTCGCGGTCGTGGTGGACGTCCTGGAAGTCGCGCGTGGCCAGCGCGGTGCTGATCACGAACGTCGGTGTGGCCTCGACGTGCCACTCGGGCAGGGAGTCACCGATCCGCACGGGGCCTCCAGCCGAACATCGTCAACTCCTCGTCGACCCTCGTGAACACGACCTCGACCCGTTGCCCGATGGCGGGTTCCCCGTCCAGTTCGCCGAGCATCCGCACGCCCTCGTCCAGCTCGACCAGGGCGATCACGAACGGCGTCTGCCTGCCCGGCACCTGCGGGTGGTGGTGCACGACGTAGCTGTAGATCACGCCGTTGCCGTCCGAGACCAGGTACTTCGGCTTCGTGGCACCGCATTCCGGGCACATCGGGCCCGGCGGGTGGCGCAGCAGGCCGCAGCCGCCGCAGCGCTGGATGCGCAGCTCGCCCTGCCGGGTGCCCTCCCAGAAGTACTCGGTGTCGCGGTTGACCGCCGGGCGGATCGCCTGCGCCTTCGGGGTCTCCGCGACCGGTTCCGGTGTCGCGGCGGGCCGGAACTTGAGCACCCGGAACCGCATCTCCGCCACCGGTTCGTCCCCGACGTACCAGGTGCTGCGGGTCGTGACGAACCAGCCCTCGCCCAGTCCGGTCCTCTTCGGACCGGTCACGTCCTCGAGCCTCGTCGTCACCGACAGGTGCTCGCCGACCTCCAGGTACCGGTGGTAGGTCTGGTCGCTGTTGGTGGCGACGACGGAGGTGTACCCGGCCTCGTCGAGGATCTTCATCATCTGCCCGAGCGGGTCGTCCAGCGTGCGCTGGCCGCGCAGCCCGCCCATCGTCCACACCTGGACCATCGCCGGTGGCGCGACGCCGTCGTAACCGGGGTGCTCGTCGCCGATGGCCTCCAGCCAGTTGTTGATCATCGGCTGGTTGACCGGGTCCCGTGCCAGCCGCGGTGCCGACTCGCCCTGTTCGGCGACGCGCGCGGCCTCCTTCTCGATGTCGATCATCGCACCACCCGTGGCAGTCCCAGTCCGATGTTCGCGATCAGCTCGCGCTGGATCTCCTGCACCCCGCCGCCGAAGGTCAGCACGAGGTTGCGCCGCGCCTGCACGTCGAGCCAGCGCACGAGTTCCTCCGGTGCGCCGTGGCGGCCGACCAGCTCCTCCAGCAGCCTGCCGACGCGCTGGGTCCGGTCGGCGGCGAAGACCTTGGTGGCACTGGCGTCCGCGACCTCCAGCTCCCCGCTCGACACCTGCCAGTTGAGCAGCTCGTTCACCCGCACCACGGCCCGCGCCTCGGCCAGTGCCCTGCGCACGTCCGGTTCGCCGAGGAGCTTCCGCTCGCAAGCCCAGGCGTGGACGCGTTCCACGAGCGCGCCGATCCGCCCGGACGGGCCGAGCATGACGCGTTCGTGGTTGAGCTGGGTGGTGATCAGCCGCCAGCCCCTGTTCTCCTCGCCGACCCGGCGGGTCTCGGGCACCCGCACGTCGTTGTAGTAGGTGGCGTTGACGTGGTGCGCGCCGTCGCAGGTGATGATCGGCGTCCACGAGTAGCCGGGGTCCCGGGTGTCGGCGATGAGGATCGTGATGCCCCTGTGCCGCGAGTCCGGTGTCCCCGTCCGGCAGGCCAGCCAGACGTAGTCCGCGTCGTGGCCGCCCGTGGTGAAGATCTTCTGGCCGTTGACGACGTACTGGTCGCCCTCGCGCACCGCCCTGGTGCGCAACGCCGCCAGGTCGGTGCCCGCCTCCGGTTCGGTGTAGCCGATGGCGAAGTGCAGGTCCCCGCTCAGGATCTTCGGCAGGAAGAAGTCCTTCTGCTCCTGCGTCCCGTAGGTCTGCAGGGTCGGCCCGACGGTCTGCAGCGTCACGTACGGCAGCGGCACGTCGGCGCGCGCGGCCTCGTTGACGAAGATCTGCTGCTCGACCGGCCCGAACCCGAGCCCGCCGAACTCCTTCGGCCAGCCGACGCCGAGCCGGCCGTCGCGGCCGAGCCTGCGGACCAGCTCGCGGTAGGTCTCGCCGTGCCGTTCGGTGAGCATGGCCTCGCGTTCGCCGGCCGTCATGACGCCGGCGAAGTACTCGCGCAGCTCGTCGCGCAGTTTCCGTTGGTCTGCCGTGAGGTCAATGAACATCGATGGCCCCCAAGCGGTGCTCCACTCCGCCGACGAACCGCGTCAGCTCCTTGGCGATGCCGTAGTACCGGTGCATCGGGTAGGTGATGTCGAGGCCGAGCCCGCCGTGCAGGTGGTGGCACGTGTGGACGGCCGGCAGGGCCTCGGCGGCGAGCCAGTAGGCGGCGGTGTCCAGATCGTCGTCGTCGAGGCTCCAGCAGGCCGTGAGGGCGGCCAGGTGCAGCGTGCGGGAGGCGATGTAGACGTCCGCGACCAGGCAGGCCGCGGTCTGGAAGGTCGCGAGCGGCTTGCCGAACTGGTGCCGCGTGCCGACGTGCGCCACCGTCAGCTCCAGCGCTCCCCCCAGCACGCCGTCCGCCACGGCGCAGGCTCCGGCCAGGGCGAAACGGCGCAGGTCGGCGGCCGCACCCTCGCCGAGCGGTTCGCCCCGCGCGTTCTCGAACCGCACGGTCGCACCCTCGACGGACACACCCGGTTGTGCCGGGTCCACGACGAACACCCCGCCGTCGGTGCTGACGAGGATCCGCTGCGCCTCGGCGGCGTACGGGACGTTGATCTTCACGCCGGTGATCCCGTCCGGCCCCGCGGTCGTGCCCGGTGTGCCGGGCAGCGGTGCGGACGGTTCGCTGAGCGCCGCGGTCAGCACGCCGTGCTGCTCGGTCACCAGCGGCAGCACCGCGTCCTGCTGCTCCGGCGTCCCGTGGTGCACGATCGGCAGCACGCCCAGCGCGAGGGTCGCGAAGGCCGGCACGTCCGCCGCTCTGCGCCCGACCTCGGTGAGCAACACGGCCGTCTCCAGGACGCCGAGCCCGTCCCCGCCGAGTCGTTCCGGAACGGCGAGGGCCAGCAACCCCGCCTCCCCCAGGGCCTTCCAGGGCGCGTCGCCCTCCCTGCCCAGCACGCCGGCCGCGAGGGCCGCGATCTCCCGCTGGGTCTCGTCGAGCTCGAAATCCATCAGGGCTCCCTCGGTAGACCCAGAATCCGTTCGCCGGCGAGGTTCATCAGCACCTGCGTCGTCCCGCCCGCGATGCTCAGGCAGCGGGTCAGCAGGAACTCGTGGACCAGGTCGCCGTCCACCGCCGCGTCCGGCCCGAGCAGGTCGACGGCGAGCTCCGCCACGTCCTGCCGCTGCCGCACGCCGACCAGCTTGCGCACGCTCGACTCCGCGCCGGGCTCCTGCCCGTCCAGCACCCGCAGGCTCGCGCGCAGATCGAGCACCGACACCGCGAGCCCCTGCGCCACCAGCGCACCCAGCCGTTCCGGGTGGTCGGACGCGGCGGGCGAAGTCAGAACCTGTTCCAGCGGCTCGCCCAGCGCGGACCCCATCGCGACGCGTTCGTTCGCGAGCGTGGTGCGGGCGAGGCGCCAGCCGTCGTCCACCGCGCCGACCACGCAGTCGTCCGGCACGAACACGTCGTCGAGGAAGACCTCGTTGAACCGCGCGTCGCCGGTGATCTCCCGCAACGGCCGCACGTCGACGCCTGGCGAGCGCATGTCGACCAGGAAGTACGTGATGCCCTTGTGCTTGGGGACATCGGGATTCGTGCGGGCCAGGCAGATCGCCCAGTCGGCCTGGTGCGCGAGCGAGGTCCACACCTTCTGCCCGGTGAGCCGCCAGCCGCCGTCCGCGCGGACGGCCCTGGTGCGCAGCGACGCCAGGTCCGACCCCGCCTCCGGTTCGCTGAAGAGCTGGCACCAGGTGAGCTCGCCGGTCACCGTCGGCCGCACGAACCGTTCCTGCTGCTCGGCGGTCCCGTGCCGCAGGATCGTCGGGCCCGCCCAGCCGCCGATGACCAGGTCGGGCCTGCGCACCCCGGCGCGGGCGAGCTCGCTGTCGATCACGAGCTGGCGCTTCGGGCCGGCGTCCTGCCCGTAGGGCTTCGGCCAGTGCGGCACGAGCAAACCGGTGTCCGCCAGCCGTTCGCGTTGCGCCCCGGCGTCGAGCCCGGCGATCTCCTCGGCGAGGGCCCTGACGCCGGGATCGGACTCGACCCGGACGTGCAGCGACCGGCGCCGTCCCGCCAGCACCAGTTCCGCGACCCGCTGCCGCCACCGCGCGACACCGCCGGCGAGCTGCTGCAACGCCAGCGCCCGGCGCAGGTGGCGGTGCGCGTCGTGCTCCCAGGTGAAGCCGATGCCGCCGAGCACCTGGATGCAGTCCTTGGCGTTGCGGACGGCCGCGTCGAACCCGACCGCGGCCGCGACCGCCGCGGCCAGCGGGTGTTCGTCCTCGCCCACCGAGCGCGCCGCGTCCCACGCGACCGACCCGGCCAGCTCCGCGCGGCACAGCATCTCCACGCAGAGGTGCTTGACCGCCTGGAACGACCCGATGGCACGCCCGAACTGCCGCCGTTGCTTCGCGTACTCCACGGCGGTGTTCAGGCACCACGCCGCCACACCGCTCGCCTCGGCGGCCATCAGCGTGATGGCGAGGTCGGTCGGGTCGTCGACCTCACGGCCCTCTCCCGGGCGCACCGCTCCGAGCGACCGCGAGAGGTCGACAGCCTGCAACGCGGTCACCTCACCGACCGGCGCGAGCACCCACCTGTCCGTCTTGACCAGCACGTGCGTGGCCTCGGTGGCGCCGACCACGTGCCGGGGCGAGAACCCGAACCCGGCCACGCCGTCGAAGTCCGGCACCAGCACCGACACCAGCGCCGTGGGGAGCAGGGGCCCCGGCACGAGGTTCTCGGCCGCTCTCTCCAGCATCACCGCGAGATCGGCGACCGTGCCGCCCTCCCGCGTCACCTCGAAGAACCCGACCCGGACGAGATCGGCCCACTCGCCCTTGGCCGCGTCCACGCTGTCCCGCAACGCTCGCTGTTCCCCGGTCGTGGCGATCGGCACGCTGCCTCCTCCAGTACATGAAGAAGTTTATAGAACGTGTTCTATTTCCAGCAACAGATCATGCCCGAGAAACCGATCGAGTACTATGGGAAGGCTGCTGCAACACGTTCCAGGAGGATCATCTCCGTGTCACCTTCGAAGTCGCGCACGGACGCGCTGATGGCGGGCGAGGAGCTCAGCTCCGTGGCCCAGCGCGAGCGGCGCAAGCGGATCGTCGACGCGACCATCGCGCTGGCGTCCAAGGGCGGGTTCGACGCCGTCCAGATGCGCGCCGTGGCGGACCGCGCCGACGTCGCGCTGGGCACGTTGTACCGCTACTTCCCGTCGAAGGTCCACCTGCTCGTGTCGAGCCTCGCGGTCGAGCTGGAGCGCGCCCAGGAGAAGATGGACCGCACCACGGTCCCCGGCGACTCCCCGTACGAGCGCGTCCTGTTCGTCCTGGGCCGGATCACCCGCGGCCTGCAGCGCAACCCGCACCTCACCGAGGCGATGACGCGCGCGTTCACCTTCGCCGACGCCTCCGCCGGCGCCGAGATCGACCGCGTGTCGTGGCTGATGGAGAGCATGTTCACGAAGGCGATGAGCTCCGAGCCGCCCACGGACGAGCAGAAGGCCATCGCCCGCGTGATCGGCGACGTGTGGCTGTCGAACCTGGTCGCGTGGGTGACGCGGCGGGCAACGGCGACGGACGTGGCGAACCGCCTCGAACTGACGGTGCGCCTGCTGCTCAAGTAGCCCCGGCGCGTGGGTGTGCCGGTGCCGGCCTCGCGTGAGACGGCGGGCATCGGCCTGCGCGCACCGGACCGACTCCGCCAGGCACATGCCGCACACACCTGCCAGCGCAACGCCACGCCGTGCGCGCCACACCCCGCCCTCCACTTCACACCGTCCCGCGCGCACGCCATCTCTGGGCGCCACTACGGGGTCGACGGTCATCGTCCGGCCGCGGCACCACATCACCTGGAACAACTGCCTCGTGGAGAACAGCTCCGAGGTGGGCCACAACGTCTGCCTGCCGACCTTCGGCCACGGCGAGAACGCCGACCTCGCCGTGATCGACGACTCGGTGGAACGGCTCTGGACCGGTCTCGGTTTCACCGTCCACCGGCTCGCGGACTTCTCCGCCTTCGCGAGCAGGCAGGGCGTGGTCCACTGCATCGAGAAGTACCTGGCGCATGGTACTTCCGGATGACCCCCGGTTCACACCTCCGAACGATGCCGGTGCACCCGTCTGCCTCTACGGTCGGTCCTGTGAAGACAACGCTCGTGGTCCTCGTCGTGCTGGCCGTGGTGGGAGGCGGAACCGTCGCTCTGGTGAACCACTTCGGGGGCTGGACGACGCTGATCGGCAAGGGCTGGGCCATCACCTACGAGGTGTCCGCGCAGCCCGCGGAGACGGCTGTGGACGTGAGCTACACCGAGTCCCCCGACCGCTACCGCAAGGAGGTCCCGCGTTCCGCCGCGCTGTCCGCGCCACTGCCGTGGACGACCGACGTGGTGATCAACGCGGGCGAGAAGGCCCGGGTGAGCGCCACGCCGAAGGGCGAGCAGGTGCTGTCGTGCCGGATCCTGCTGGACGGCGTCGAGCAACTGGCCGCGGTCACCGGTGCGCCGGGCGAGAAGGTGACCTGCGAGACCGTCCTGGCTAGCTGAGCAGGCCCTCGAACGTCCTCGCGAACAGGTAGGCGTCACCGGGCCAGCGCCCCGACACGTAGTTGCCGTCGGTCACGACGAACGCCGGGCCGTCGTCGGTCGCGGTGCCGCGCCGGGAGAGCTCGACCGGCCCGCGTTCGAACACCGCCCCGGCCGCCAGCACCTCGTCCTGCACGTAGTCCGGGTAGGTGCGGTAGTACCGCCCGCGCCGCCAGGCCGTGAGGTAGAAGGCCGAGCGCTCCAGGTACTTCGGCAGGCACGTGGTGCGCCGGCCCGACAGCACACCGGCCCGCGCGAGCACGAGCGGGCCGTGGCAGATCGCGCCGACCGGGCGGTCCAGCGCCCAGAACTCCGCGACCTTGTCCTGCACCACCGTCGAACCGAGGTACTGCCGCATTCCCGGCGCGTGGCCGCCGGGCAGGACGAGCCCGTCGTAGTCCGCCGACTCGACGGCCTCCCAGGCGATCGGTGCCCGGTAGGCCGCTGATTCGAGCAGCTGGGCGTAGAACCGCCTGGGCTCGTCCTCCGCGCCGAGCTGTCCGAAGAGGACACCGGTGAGCAGCAGGGGGTCGGCCTGGGCCGGGGTGCCGCCGCGTTCGGTCGCGAAGACCACCTCGTGGCCCGCGTCGGTCAGCAGGCGCCACGGGACGGCGACCTCGGTGACGTCGAAGTCGTGGTCGGGCAGGGGCATCAGCACGCGCACGCGGTGCATCCTGCCAGGCCGGGAACGGGCCACCGCCCGCTCCCGGCCGTTCAGCGGATCAGACGTTGTCGACGTGCGTGACGCCCGCCGTCCGGTAGTCCTGCACCGCCGTCTTCACCTGGGCGGGGCTCAGCACCTGGTCCTTCGCGAAGTACACGTAGTCCACGTCCTGCTGGTAGGCCCGCTCGGCCGACGAGCCCTGCAGGCCGCCGGAGATGAACCACAGGTTGAAGTTGATCGACATCGGCGTCTCGGGGTAGTACTTGTCGCCGTGGTCGGCGACGAGGTTGCCGTCGATGTAGTACTTCACCCGGCCGTTGGCGACCTGGAAGACCAGGTCGTGCCAGCCGTTGTAGCTCTGGCGCTGCTCGTTGTGGATGTTGTCCGCGACCCAGGGCTCGTTCTGGTAGGTCTCCCAGGTCGTCTCGTACATGATGTTGCCCTGCTCGCCCCAGCCGCCGTTGGGCAGGTACTCGAAGTCGATCTCCCCGTAGTTCGGGGCCATCGGCGCGTCGAGCGGGGTGATGGTGAAGAACGTCTGCACGACGTGGTCGCCGTCCGGGCCGAAGACCGGGGCGTCGGCGAACTTCACCCGCGCCGCGTAGGTGCCCTCGAAGAACTTGCGCTGGTGGTACAGCTCGGTCTGCCGGGCGGCGGAGCCGTTGTTCCACGAGTCCAGGCGCAGGACCTTCTGGCCGTCGACGGTCGGGAACGTCACGCGCGACGCGTCCCACTCGGCACCGGGGACGCCGGGGCCGCCGCCACCCGAGCGGACGGTCCAGCCGCGCTGGCTGATCCGCGAGTCACTCGAGTTGTTGTAGGCGAAGTCGTCGAACATCTTGGGGCCGTTGGGGTTCGGCGGCGTCGACGACGTGGTCGTCGTGGTCGGGCCGGTGCCGCCGGGCGCGGTGCCCCACAGCAGCGTGCCGCCGCGGTGGACGGTGATCTTGTTCCAGGCCGAGTAGCCGCTGTCGGCGCGGAACGAGTAGTCGTCGGTCTGGGTGATGGTGCTCCAGTTGGTGCGGTAGAACCGCAGCTGCAGGTCACCCGTGTCGGCGCCGGGGTTCAGCGTGCCGGCGCCGGAGGTGAAGCCGACCTCCAGGTAGCGGTCGGCGGGGCCGCCGGTCAGGGTGCCGAACTGGCCGGTGACGTTGCCGCAGCCGCGGGTCGCCCACGAGCAGGCGAAGCGGTAGCCCACGTCCGGGGTCTCGCTCTTGAAGTAGTAGCGGACCTTCAGGTCGGACAGCGGCACGCTGGTGGTGCCGTTGTTGACCAGCTTGAGCCACGGCTCGACCTGGTCGGCGGTGGCTCCGGACGCGCTGGTCCGGTACTGGGCGGTGACGGCGTCGGCGGCGAAGGCACTGGGTGCCACGGCCAACGCGATCACGGAGACGGCCGCGCAGGACGCGGCTATGAGCGCTCGCAAGATTCTCTCCTCAGATCGGCAGGGACGGACAGTTCGGCGAGCCTGGACGAGTGGAGGCGCATCCGGGTGGTGAAGCCCTCCCACTCGGGGCGCTGGGACCAGAGGGTGTCGGCCAGCGCGATGAGACGGGGAAAAGCCAGGTACTCCAGGTGTTCTCTCGTGCGGACGTGCTCGGTCCACAGCTGGCACTGGGCACCGAGCACGCCGTCGGGCAGCGGCACGGCGTAGACGTCGCGGGTGGTCACGACGAACCCGGGCTGGCCGGGTGGTTCGTGCGCGCCGTCCGACCTCGGGTAGTCGAGGTAGGTAGAGGTGTGCGGGGCCATCACCACCGGCTGGCCCCGGTGCAGCGCCGCGGCGGCCTGGGTCTCGTCCTTCCACGGCATCACGACGGAGCGGAGGTCGCCCGTCGGTTCCCACGCCACCGGGATCCGCCCGCGGTCGAGCAGGTACCTGCCCGCCCGGCGGAGGAACTTGCCGTGCACGTCCGACGGCAGCAGGCACTCGTCGCCGCCGAGGTGGACGTGCTCGCCGGGGAAGATCTCCAGCACCTCGGCCAGCACCTCGTGGACGAACCCGAGGGCGTGCAGGCCGAACGCGGCATCGCTGATGCCCCAGCGGGTCCACACGGGCAGCGGCTCCGGTGCGACGCCGAGGTCCGGGTAGGCGGCGAGCGCGGCGCGGGCGTGACCGGGCATCTCGATCTCCGGCATGACCCGGATGCCGCGCTCGGCCGCGTACGCGACCAGCGTTTCCAGTTCGGCGCGCGTGTAGGTGCCGCCGTGCGGGGTGCCGTCGCCGTTGGTCTCGGCGCGCCAGCCGCCGACCGAGGTCAGCAGCGGGTGGCTCGGCACCGGCATCCGCCAGCCCTGGTCGTCGGTCAGGTGCAGGTGCAGGACGTTGAGCTTGTGCAGGGCCATCAGGTCGATGAACCGCCGCACCACGGGCGCCGGCTGGAAGTGGCGGGCGACGTCGAGCATGAACCCGCGCCACGGCAGCCGCGGCACGTCCCGGATGTCGGCGCCCGGCACCGTCCAGTCCACACCGGACACCCGGCTCGGCCGGAAGACCTCCGCCGGCAGCAGCTGGCGGATCGTCTGCACGCCGTGCGCGAGACCGGCCGCCGTCGCGGCGCGGAGCATGACGCCGTGCTCGTTCACGGTCAGCGCGTAGCCCTCCGCGCCGAGCCCGACGAGCTTGGCGTCGAGCGCCATCAGCACCTGGCCGTGGTCGGAGATCGGCAGCGGCAGCCCGGTGGCCGGCCGCAGCAGGCTCCTGAGCAGCCGCGCCGCCTTCTCCGCACCGGGCGTGACCCGCACGGCCGTGTCCGCGTCGAACGTGAACCCCCGGCTGCGCCGCACCACCCTGCTCGGCAGCGGAACGATCATCCCTTCACCGCCCCTCCGACGATGCCGGTCGTCACCCGGCCCTGCAGCACGACGAAGATCAGCAGCACCGGCAGCATGAACAGCGTGGAGGCGGCCATCGTGGCGCCCCAGTCGGTGCCGAAGGTGTTGTTGAACGACGACAGCCAGACCGGCAGCGTGCGGTCGTCCTGGTTCTTGATGATCAGCACGTTGGCGAACGCGAACTCGTTCCAGGCCGTGATGAACCCGAAGAGCGACGTCGCCAGCAAGCCCGGAGCGAGCAGCGGGAACACGACCTTGCGGAACGCCTCCCCGCGCGAGCAGCCGTCGACCTGCGCCGCCTCCTCCAGGTCGACCGGGATCGCCGCGAGGAACCCGCGCAGCGTCACGATCGTGAACGGCAGCGTCATCATGAAGTAGACGAGCGTGAGCATCCAGAGCGTGTCGAGCATGCCCGTGTCCCTGGCGATCACGTAGATCGGGATGAGCAGCGCCTCCCACGGCGTCATCTGCGCGATGAACACCATGAGAATGAAGCCCTTGCACCCCTTCCACCTCAGCCGCGCGACCGCGAACGCCGCGAGCAGCGCGACGAGCAGGGCGAGCAGCACCGCTCCCCCGGCGACCACGAGGCTGTTGCGCCAGAACGAGAAGAACCCCTTGGCCGCGACCGCCGTGCCGAAGTGGTCGAACGTGATCGAGGCCGGGAAGAACGTGGGCGTAGCGCTCTGGATGTCCTTCGTGGGCTTGAAAGCCGTGAGGACCATCCAGTACACGGGGAACACCGAGACGGCGAAGATGACGAGCGCCGCCGTCGTGCGGGAGATCCGGCCGATCACGCGTCCTGCTCCTGCCGGTAGAGCTGGCGGAAGTACGCCAGCAGCGCGAGCACGAGCAGCAGCACCATGAGCATCGACACCGCGGCGCCGAGGTCGTAGCGCTGCAACGACTGCGCGACCTGGAACGCGTAGACCGGCAACGTCGTCGTGGCCTGTCCCGGACCGCCCTGGCTGATCACCCAGATCTGCACGAACGCCTTGACCACCCAGATCACCTCCAGGCAGGTGATCAGGCCGAACATGGCCCGCAACATCGGGAACGTGATGGTCGAGAACACCCGCCACGCGCCGGCGCCGTCGATGCGCGCGGCCTCGTACAGCTCCTGCGGCACGGTGATCATCGCCGCGTACAGCGACAGCGCCGCGAACGGGATCGACTGCCACACGATGAGCGTGACGAGGATGCCGAACGTCGCCTCGCCGTCGGCGAACCACGTGTAGTCGCGGTACTCCTCGAAACCGAGCGCGACCAGCGCCCAGTTCACGACGCCGAGCCGCGACTGGAAGAGCCACTGGAACACGGTGGTGGCGGCGATGATCGGCGTCGCCCAGACGAGCACCAGCCCGCCCATCACCAGGAACCGCAGCCACTTCCCGAGGCGCACCAGCAGCAGGGCGACCAGCGTGGACAGCACCATGATCAGCACGACGTTGATCGCGGTGAACCACAGCGTCCTGCGCACCACCGACCAGAACTCCGGGTCGGACAGCACCCGCACGTAGTTCGCGAGCCCCACGAACTTCGCGTCGCCGCGCACGAGCTGCGGCAGCCCGAACTCCTGCAGCGAGATGATCACGTTGCGCACCAGCGGGTACAGCAGCAGGTACGCGGTCGCGAGCAGCGTGGGCGCGATCAGCAGGTACGGCAGGACCGGCCGCCGGCGGCGCTTCGGGGCGGCCGGCGCGGTCTCCCGCACCGGCCTCTCGGCCACGAGCGTCATTTGCCGGAGTTCAGCGCTTGGGTGATGACCTCGTCGGCCTTCGCCGCCGCGGTCCCCGGGTCGGCACCGGTGAGGAC